>JAJYOQ010000577.1 GCA_021796135.1 Bacteroidota bacterium | reverse complement strand
TTAATTCCGACTTACAACCGCCCTCATTATTTTCAAATGGCCTTGCAAAGTGCGATCAACCAAACGTACAAAAATTTTGAGATTGTCATTGCGGATGACAGCACCAATGATGAAACAATGACTTTGATACAATCTTACTTAAACCAATACCCGTTTATAAGATATTACAAGAATGAACATAATATAGGGTAATTCGAGAACGACTTAAAACTAATGGAATTAGCTAGTGGTGAATATATTAGTTTTCTAATGGATGATGATCTATACCATCCTCAACGACTTGAGCGTATGGTGCCATATTTGATGGCAGACGACGGGATCAAACTGGTTACGTCTCATCGGCAGGGCATTGATGGGAACTCTAATTTGCTTCCGTTGGGCGATGTGACGATTAAGATCACACAACAAGATGCTGTATGTGACAAAGAGACTATGGCCAAATTGATTTTTGCGAATAACTTTAATCTAGTCAATTTTAATTTTATCGGTGAACCGACTACCGCCATGTTTCGCAAGAAAGATTTAATAGAGCCGTTTGGAACATTTGCAGGGCGAAGGTATGGCTCCAATGTGGATCTTGCCGCCTGGTTTGTGCTGATGAATCAGGGTAAGGGGTTCTATATAGCAGATACGCTAAGTTTCTTCCGCATTCATCAAGGACAGCGAATTCACTCATTTGATTTAAATATTAAAAACGTGAACGTATCATGCTCACTCTCTCGTTGCACTGCCTCAATATGATTTTATTGATCCATTGTCGATGGAGTATCAGTTGGGGATCATGAGATTCCAGGGGCAACTGGTATCACAGATCTTTTCGCGTCAGGCTGAGTTGGGGGAACGGTATAGAGGTGATATGGACTCGACAATTGATGAGTTGCGAGATTATGCGAGAAGTTTATTAGAAAATCAGAAAGCAATCGTTGATTTCAGATTTAATACTTTATTTGAAAATTAAATAATAATTATAATAAAGGGGAATTGAAATGTTGCCAGTTACAGTAATCATACCTTTTTACAACAAAATTGATATGACCATAAATTGTATAAAAAGTATTGTCACTCAAGGAGAACTACCCGAAGAAATTAGACTTATTAATGATAATTCTTCTGAAAAATTAGATAAGTTAACAGAATATATAAATAGCAGTACATTGAATATAAAACTTTTTAATAATGACACTAATTATGGGTTTGTGCGTTCTGTTAATTTAGGAGCTATTGATATAAAATCAGAATTTATTTATCTCCTGAATAACGATACTATTTTATTTGATAATACAATTTACCACTTATTAGTGACGATGAGAGAACACATAGATGCTGGCGCAGTTGGCTCAAAGTTGCTTTCAAATAATGAAATAATTGAAGAAGCGGGCTGTAAGATCAACTATGTAGGAGTTGCCGCTCAGCAATATTGGGGATATTCTCGGTTCGACCCATCAGCAAACGTGTTAAGAGTAGTGGATTATTCATCTGCTGCAAGCCTGTTAATTCGAAGAGATGCTATTGGTGAATATGATATGCTTCTCGATAATGATTATGGTGTCGGATATTATGATGATGTTGATTTATGCGAACGTATTAGAAGAAATGGTTATAAAGTTTACTATCAACCTAAATCTGAAATTATACATTTGGGTAGCCAAACCTTCGGTAAAGGCGATTTACATAATCAATTAATAGAATCTAATAGAATTTTATTTAGAAAAAAATGGATCAACGAATTATCTAGATCGATAGTAAAAAAACACTTAAATAAAAATCCATATATATTATTCTTTGATTACTCTTTCCCACGCTATGATCGAATGTCAGGAGAAAAAAGGCTTTGGAACATATTAAAAATTATAAGAGAATATCTTCCTGATGCACTAATCAGGTTTGTATCTCTAGAGGGATATAATGAATACTCTCAAAAACTTTTAGATTTATCAATAGAACCGTTTACTGGGGTGCAACATCAAATCCATACAATCCCATGGCAAAGACTGATTTTTAATGAAAAGCCTGACTATGTTTGGATATCTTTTTACCATTTATTCAATCAAGTGGCTCCGGTTGTTAAAGCATTCTCACCCAATACCAAAATTGTGCTTGATTCGGTTGATGTGGAATCAAAGAGACTTGAATCAAGTATGCAATATGGATATACGAATTTAGAAAGAATCCAAGAAGTTGTAATCGAAGAAAGTTATGCATATCATGAGGCGGATACGGTGATTGCCATAAGTAAACCTGATGCAGAATGGATTAAAACGAAAAACCCCAAAAATATATTTATAATACCGAATATTCATGAAAATAAAGATTCAATAAATACTTATGAATTAAGAAAAGACCTATTATTTATAGGAAATTTTTGGCATGCACCAAATGTTGATGCTATTCATTATTTTGTAAATCAGATATTTCCTCAAATATTGAACCAAATACCAACAATTAAACTTTTTATTGTCGGAAACGAACCGCCTGAAGAGATCAGAAATTATGCGAATACTAATATAATTGTAACCGGATATGTGGCTGATTTATCAAATCTATATCAAAACGTAAGGGTTGTCATTGCTCCTCTTCGTTATGGTTCAGGAATCAAGGGAAAAATTGGTGAGGCATTAGAGTATAATGTTCCTTTTGTAGCTACGGGGATTGCAGTTGAGGGAATGCCTGTAAGAAATGCTGGATTAGTTGTTAGCAACAATAAGCCAATTGAGTTTGCAAATGCAGTGATAAGGTTATATACAGATCAAAATCTTTGGAATGAATTGAAATTAAATAGTAGCGAGATATTGTTAAAAAATTATTCAAAACAAATTGCCGCTAATGAAATCAGGAAAATTATTGAAAAAAACCAAGAAACAATAGTTGGTGTAATAATTAATAGTAATGAATTTCATGATATAAAAAAAATAGTGATAAATGTCCAAAACACTACATCAATCGAATGTGAACTAGTAATTTTAAGTAACTCAGTCTACCATAGTAATGTTTATAGAGACCAACTTTTGC
>JAJYOQ010000576.1 GCA_021796135.1 Bacteroidota bacterium | reverse complement strand
TTTCACATTTCTCTTGCTATTGCTTCTGTAATTTGTTCTTGGCTTTTAATTCATACTTTATTTGCCCTTCGATATGCCCATATTTATTACGGTGATAAAATCACTTTTGATAATAAAGACAATGATGGCGGATTGGATTTCCCCGGGGAAAGGGAACCGGATTATATGGACTTTTCTTACTTTTCCTTTGTCGTAGGCATGACCTGCCAGGTCTCTGATGTTCAAGTAACTTCAAAAAGAATGAGGCGCTTGGTTTTATTGCATGGTGTTCTTTCTTTTGCTTTTAACACAGCGATCCTGGCGCTAATTATAAATATTCTTGCCAGTTTAATTTAACATCACATTTGATAAATAATTTGCATGTTAAAATTATTAAATCATTTTAAAATTTGATGAAAGATTAGTATGGATAAACCGGATACAACTTTTACAGAAGCAAAGAATTTTAAAAGGGAACTTGGTTTACTTGATTCTACAATGATTGTAATTGGCTCGATGATCGGCTCAGGAATTTTTATCGTAAGCGCCGATATTGCTAGGACAGTCGGGTCACCAGGATATCTTCTTCTTGTATGGTTGATTACAGGCGCTATTACGATTACAGCAGCTTTAAGTTACGGCGAGCTTGCAGGAATGCTTCCTCACGCCGGTGGGCAATATGTTTATCTCCGCGAAGCTTATAATCCCTTGGTTGGATTTTTATACGGCTGGACTCTTTTCCTTGTAATCCAAACCGGAACTATTGCTGCAGTTGCTGTCGCATTTGCAAAGTACACTGCTGTCCTAATCCCATGGTTCAGCGAAAATAATATTTTGTTCTCATTATTCGGATTAAAAATATCCGCTGCACAAATACTTGCAATCTTAAGTGTAGTTGTTCTTACATCTTCTAATATTCGCGGAGTGCGTACCGCAAAAATTGTCCAAAATATTTTTACCTTTTCAAAAGTCGTTGCTTTGTTCGGTCTAATACTTCTCGCCTTTTTTATTGGGAAAAATGCCGCTGCCATAGGAGCTAACTTTTCAAATTTCTGGAACGCAAGCTGGACTCATATTTCTAACGGAAAAATAATTTCTATTGATTCTTTATCGGGTTCAATGCTCCTGGCAGCAATTGGAGTAGCGATGGTCGGTTCATTGTTTTCAAGCGATGCTTGGAACAATATAACCTTTACTGCTGCCGAAGTTAAAAACCCAAGAAGAAATATTCCTTTAAGTTTGTTTCTTGGGACTGCAATAGTAACCCTTCTTTATATCGGTGCTAATGTGGCTTATATTTTAGTTCTCCCGTTGAAAGGAACTCCTGAAGGAGCAAATGTAGTTGGCAGAGGAATTCAATTTGCCTTAAGCGATAGAGTTGCAACCGCAGCATCCTCAATGATATTTGGAGCTCCCGCTGTAGTAATTATGGCAGTCTTAATTATGATCTCAACTTTTGGATGCAATAATGGTTTAATACTTGCCGGCGCACGTGTTTATTACGCTATGGCAAAAGATAATTTGTTCTTTAAGAAAACAGGAATGATAAATAAAAATTCGGTACCGGGTGTTGCGCTTGTTGTGCAAGCTATTTGGGCTTCTCTTCTATGTCTTTCGGGGACGTATGGCGATTTGCTTGATTATGTAATATCTGCTGTCCTAATTTTTTATATTCTTACTATTGCGGGAATTTTTCTCTTGAGAAAAAAACGACCTGATGCTGAGCGTCCATACAAAGCCTGGGGTTACCCGGTAGTTCCAGCTCTTTATATCTTAGCCGCCTCTGCAATTTCAATTGATCTATTAATTTTTAAGCCTATGTATTCCTGGCCCGGAATGATAATCGTTCTTTTAGGAATACCGGTCTATTTTATCTGGAAAAGATTTGCAGAAAAAGAAAATGGATGATAAATTTTCTTACTAACAATTTTTAACATTAAAAAAATCATCGAGTTATTCTTTTTCTAATTTCTCCTGGCATATTTTTAATTCTTCAAGCTGCTGCTTATTTAATTTTGGATATTGAAGATTTAACTTTTCCATTGTATCGATTATAATTGAAGAAACTGAAAGGCGTGCAAACCATTTTACATCAGCAGGGATTATAAACCATGGCGCATGTTTCTTACTTGTTGCGGAAATAGCTTCGGCAAAACATTTTTGGTAGTCATCCCAAAAATCTCTTTCTTTTAAGTCAGTATCGGAGAACTTCCAGTTTTTTGAAGGTGTGTCAATCCTTTCAAGGAAACGGCGTTTTTGCTCATCCTTTGAGAGATGAAGAAAGAATTTAAGAATTATCGTACCGTTCTCGAAAAGATTTTTCTCGAAATCATTTATTTCTCTGAAACGAGTTTGCCAAATATTATCACTAATAAGCTCTGTAGGAATTTTCTCTATCGCAAGAAGGTTATGAACTCGAACTACCAAAACTTCCTCGTAGTATGAACGATTAAAAATTCCAATACGACCGCGTTCCGGCAAAGCATTATTAACTCTCCAGAGATAATGATGATTTAACTCTTCGGCAGATGGCTGTTTGAAGCTTGTAACTTGAGTTCCTTGAGGATTAAGTCCGCTCATTACGTGTTTGATTGTCCCGTCTTTCCCCCCAGCATCCAACGCCTGGAAAATCAATAGCATTGAATATCTATCTTCAGAGTAAAGTTTATCCTGAAGCTCAATCATCTTTTCCACATTTTTCTTTAGAAGTTTCTTGGCTTCCCCTTTAGATTTTATTCCGTTTGAATTTGAGGTGTCGATTTTTGATAAATCGACTTTTGAATCTGGCTTTACTTTGAAATTCAAAATTTTCATAGAATGTCTTTCATATTATTGATCTATTCAAAGATAAATATTATGGATATGAATTGTGCAGATCAAAATAAATCCCCATTTTCTCTTTCAATAAAGAAAGTAAGAATTTTCCGGATATGATTTATTAACACAAAAAGAATTACTAATTTTACAGTCAATAAATATTAACTATAAAAATGAAATGCAAAATATTACGCGATGCAATTGGGCGACAAGCG
>JAJYOQ010000575.1 GCA_021796135.1 Bacteroidota bacterium | reverse complement strand
AACAATAGTAGTATCTTTTCATTTAAAAGGATTATTGTAATAAAGTATACACTCTGGACGCAGAGAAAAACGTTAAAATGTGTGAATAATAAGTATTATCATGAAAGATAAAAAGGCTGGTCTGGAAAATTTTTCATTTGGAGATTTGGTAAATATAAAAATAGATAACCAGGAATTCAATGGTGAATTTATAAAGACTGATGAAAACTTATTGATAGTAAAACTCAAATCAGGATATGACATAGCATTAGAACATAAGGACATAAACAGTGTATCATTGATTGAAAAAAACAAGATCGAAAAAGAAAATAAGACAACTTTGGAAGTAAAAACTAAGGGGGCAGATTTGACATTGATAACTACTGGTGGAACGATATCCTCAAAGATAGACTACAAAACAGGCGGGGTTTCACCTTCAGTAGACAGTAGTTATTATTTTAAGATTGCCCCAGGTCTGAAAGATCTTGGGAAGATAGCTGTAGTCAGTCTGATGCAGAAATTATCTGAGAACATGCTACCGTCTGACTGGGTAAATATTGCAAGGGAGGCTTATTCTTCTATACAAGAGGGTAGTAAAGGAGTGATAGTGACGAGCGGTACAGATACTATGCATTTTGCATCATCTGCAATGTCATTTATCTTAAACCCTTTATCTGTTCCTATCGTATTCACTGGTTCGCAAAGAAGTACTGATAGAGGTTCCTCGGATGCTTCTACTAACCTACTAATGTCGGCTGTAACCGCGAAAAATTTCGATGTGGGAGAGTCAGTCATATGTATGCATGCTAACCTTAATGATGAATATAATTATATATTAAGGGGAAATAAGGCAAGAAAAATGCATACCGAAAGAAGGGATGCATTCAGGCCGATAAATATGAAGCCTTTGGCAAAAGTATATCCTGATGGAAGATTTATAGACGTATTGGATGAGAGAATAAGAAAAAACAATATAACTAGACTTAATGATAAGATAGACAGTAAAGTAAAATTGATATACAGCTATCCATCCATGGAGGGAGACATAATAGATTATTATGTGGAGAATAAAGTACATGGGATTGTTATAGCTGCAACCGGCTTTGGTAACCTGCCGTTAGAAGAAAAAACTATCATACCCTCATTAAAAAACGCAGAGAATAAAGGAATACCAATAACTGTAACATCGCAAACTGTTTACGGGACGACTAACAAATTTGTCTACAGCACTTTAAGGGAGATATCTAAATTTGAGAACATCATTTACGTTGGGGATATGACAACCGAAACAGCCTTCGTAAAAATGATGTTTGCATTGGGCCAGTCTAAGAATTTAAAAAATGTCAAGGAAACCATGCTAAATCCACTTGCAGGTGAAATGAAAGAACGAAGCGGGACAGATGAATTCTTAATATGAAAATAAAGTGTGGTTTTGAATGGCATGTCCAGGTTGCGTCTGGCAAGCTTTTCTGTAGATGTAAATCTGAAATAAAAGAGAACAAAGATTTTGGGGAAATAAAACGTATTATAAGACCGTCTTTTGGAGAAAGTGGAAAAATCGACACTAGTGCCGAATTCGAAGGTCAAAAAATGAAAAATATAACATACAAGTTTTTTAATGACACGGATTGCCTTATAGACATCGATGAAGAACCGCCACGCAATATAGATAATGATGCACTTTCAGCAGCTGTAAACATCTCATACGCGCTCAACGCATACATTTTTAAAAACCTAGTTTTTATGAGAAAAACGATTGTTGACGGATCTAATACAACAGGGTTCCAAAGAACGGCAACAGTTTCTGTGAATGGATCTTTTCAATTTGGGGATCAAAAAATAAAGATAGATACCATATCTCTAGAAGAAGATTCTGCACGAAAGGAAAGCGACGATGCAAACCAGACTGTTTACTTTCTAGACAGAATAGGAATCCCTCTCATAGAAATAGCAACGGGAGTAATAGATACCGACGAGAACGAAGCGAAGGAGATCGCGCTAGAATTTGGAAAGTTCACTCGGCTTTTCAATGTCAAAAGGGGTATAGGGACAATAAGACAAGACGTAAATTTGTCAATAGAAAATGGAAAAAGAGTTGAATTAAAAGGGTTCCAAAACATAAGGGAAATGGATAAAGTGATATTAAACGAGGCAAAAAGACAGGAAAATCTCATAAAGATGAAGACTGAGTTTGGCTATCTTAAAGACGATTTAGCTCTAGAACCAGTTGATATAAAGGAGGTGTTTTTTGGCACCGACTCGAACATTATTAAAAATGCCGTAAACCTGGGAAAGAATATAATAGCCATGAAATTGAATGGCTTCGCAGGAGTTTTAGGTAATTACATCTGTGAAAAAAAGCGTTTTGGCAGTGAAATCAGTGACTACCTTAAAATAAAATTAAATTATGGTATAATACATTCTGATGAACTCCCTGCTTATGGGATAACAGAAGACACAAAACGCAGGATAGCTGAAAAACTTGGCTGTAGGACAAAAGATGCTTTTATTTTTTCGATATGCGATAAAAATTACGAAGAACAAGTAGTTGAATCCATAAAAAATCGAATAAAAAGTCTGCTTACGGATGTACCCTCAGAAGTCAGACTTGTGCAGGAAGATAACACGACAAAATTCCTCAGGCCAATGGGTGGAAAAGACAGGATGTATATAGAAACAGACTTACCAATAATAAAAATAGATGACAAGACGCTTTCAAATGCCGAAAATTATAAAGGATTGACTGTTGAATCTGTAAAAGATTCGCTTGGAATATCTGGAGAATTTTTAGATCAATTGATATCTGCAAGAAAATTAGACGAAGCAGTTTACCTTAATAAAAACACTGGCCTACCCTTTAATCTGATAATACAAATAGCTGTTGAAAATTGGAAATTTATAAAAAGAAAATTTGGGGTTGAGATTCAGCCGGAAATTATAGAAAAAATATTGGAAAAAATAAAGAAAGAGAAGATAACCAAAGAAGGCGCTCTTTCAGTGATGGAAGTGATAGCACTAGAAAATAGAGAAGATTTAGACAAGATTATCAAGGA
>JAJYOQ010000574.1 GCA_021796135.1 Bacteroidota bacterium | reverse complement strand
GCCTGTGCAAGTCCAACCGGAGTATTTACCTGAGACATCGGCTGCACTGATAAATGAGTTTTGCTTATCATTTCTTCACGGCGCTGTTGCTCTTTTGGACCCGGTACCGGAAGTTCAGCCAAAAACTGAATCTGAACCGATTTTGGCGCAGCTATATTGGCGACCGATGCCTGTGCTGTTCCAGAGGGCGCAGACGATAATTCTTTATCTATTCCCATAGGGGTATTTTGCTGGCTAACAACTCCATGGGCGGCTGCGAAAAAAACAATCAGCAATGCTATTGCAGTTAACCCAACGATTTTAATTTTATTTTCCCTTATCATTTTTAATTTCTCCTTTTATTCGATTTCTGGAATGGATTATGGCATTATTCGCGAATAAGACTACTACGATTGAATGTGCCAATGACAGAACCGTCGTCAACATCCACATATATTCCCTGTATCAAACACTCCTGTGTGCCTCCAATTTCTTTACACGTTGTTTTGTCTAGGTTGCCAGTCACCACCCAAACGTAACCATCTATAGACTTACTTGCCAATATGCGGTCTAGGTCGGCTATAATGGGTTCTGTTAGACCATTCTGCTTGCCTATCTCGATTACCTGTTCTCTTGTTATTGAAAATGTATGTGGTTTTTTTGGACCAAGATAATCTATTATATTTCCATCTTTATCTAAAGATACAGAAACTTGTTTTGGATCTGGACTGGCTAAATAATCCGATGGTATGTCATACGAATAAAAAACCGTGTAGGATATCTCACCAGTTCCGGACTGCATGGTTTTGTTGTCTGTAAGAATAAATCGCTGAACAAAATAATCATTGCCAACATAAGACTTTATATAATTACTTGATTTATCAATTATGTAGCCTGGAACGGCTTCAGCTAATATTTTACCGGGAGGTCTTATAGTGACAGTTACAGTTGGTCCTGGAGCAGATTCTTTTGGTTTTTCAACGCATCCGCTAAGTAACATTGCCAGCAGTACCACCAATATGACCGCAGTTTTATTCATATATTACCTTTTAGATTATTTCATTACATATATATATAATTATTTGCACAGTTACAACAAAATCTTTTAGAATCGATAAGGACGCAAGGTTGATTTAATAATAAATATATTATTATATTAGAGGGCTTTGCCATCATGAGCATGGGAATTCTCTAATAGTAATGTTTTTATGTACGCAATGCTAATTTCTTCTAATGAAAAAAATTATTCTGGCAGTGCTATTTTTAGGGCTTGTTTTTTTCGCAGGTTGCATACAGCAGGAAAAGGGAGTATTGCAGGGGAATGTTACAATAGGACCTTTATGCCCTGTTGAGCCCTGCCATGTATCTCCTCAACAGATGGAAAAAGTTTATGAGTTACGAAAAATCCTCATTTACGACGCAAACAGGCAGTCAGTACTTGAAGAAGTTAACATTGATAAAAACGGCACTTACAGCATATATCTTAATCCCGGAAAATATGTTGTTGACATCAATAAAACAGGAATTGACAGGAGCGCGGACGTACCTAAGGAAATAAATATTGAACCTGGAAAGACAGTTGCTCTTGACATTAATATAGATACCGGGATACGATAATAGAGGGTAGTTGCCCACCTCTACCTTCCGTCCCAGTCGCCGACTATTGGCACGAAGTCGCTTCCGCCTGGACCGAATTGCGCTGTAATGTCAGCCGCTCCTCCATTGAAGCTGTTCTTCAGGAAGAAGGTGCCTGTTCTTTTCTTATGAAAATATCGTTCAGGCGTTCCCTGACCTCAGGAATGCTGCCGTTGAGTATGGTGAACATGCCTTCAGATTTGCCTGAAAATCCTCGAGCGGATTCAAATGAGGATTGGGAATGAAGTATAAATCAAGATATTTTTGAATTACAAGGCATTATTAGTTATTTTTTACCTTGAAAATTTGTAATATCGCTTTAAATTCTATTTAAAGGCATATAAATACTTTTCGATTTTAATCGAATATAAAAGCTTATTTGGGATTAAATACCTCTATTATTAACCAAAAATCACAATCAAACAATAATAGAGGTATTTAATTTGATTCAAGTCTTTACAAAGGTCGGATTTTATATCCAGTATCAATTACCCGATTTTGTCGGGCAAGTATCCTTTGCGAGCAAAAATTGGCGACCATACCATATATGCTTTGCTAAAAAAAGAGAAAAAAAGAAAACCCAACAAATAATAGCACGATTAAATAAAATTCTCAGTGATATCAAAAAAGGAATTCAAAAGCAGATAACCGACTTCCTTGGATTACTTGACAAAATAAAGGATAGAGTAAGTACATATATACCCAGGCTAAAAACGGCATTCTGTAGGAGATATGAAGGAGATAAAATCACAAAAACCGAAAAAATAGCATACGAACATTGTCCTGACTACAACCTGGATTTCGGGGCATTTAGTCACTATGAACCAAAATTGAATCCCTAAAAACCGCATTCAATCAATCTATTGCTAATGTTTTTACGAACCGAAATATTTATATTATTATAGTTACTAATTAGTAACTATGACATTCAATAGAACCACGACAGTTAGAGGAAAGAAGTATCGGCAGCTTGTAGAATCAGTATGGGATCCACAAAAAAAGCAATCCAGAATTCATGTATTAAAACATCTTGGAAGAGTTACTGAAGAAGAAGGTAAAGAGAAATTAATTCCATCCCAATTAAGATTCGATTCAGTAGATCATGCATATCCAGTCGGTGAATTAGCATTATTCTGGAAAGTTGCAGAGGAATTTGAGATACAAGAAAGTATATCAAAAGCTATCGGCAAAGATAAAAACACATCAATGGCAATTTTGATCCTTGCAATGAATCAGTTATTAGGTCGAAAATCCCTAACAAAAATTGGAGAATGGATATCAGAAACTCCAATATCAAGATCAAGAAAGCCCCTTCGGGGCAATTTAGTGCCTAACTGTTCTCAAAATGCGTATCTTATTTCACCGTTTCTTGGTTCGTATGCTTCTCCCTGAAATTTGAGGTGCTCAATATCTTCAATCACACATT
>JAJYOQ010000573.1 GCA_021796135.1 Bacteroidota bacterium | reverse complement strand
AACACGCCAGCTTTGATTGTTAGACCGTCTTTATTCTTAGCGCCGGCCATGATCAAATTTTCGCCGGCCGATGATCTATCTCCTACCTCGCTGACGCCCATTAAATCTTCAGTTGGTTTTTCTTTTACTAGGTGAATTATATCAGTTTAAAATTAACTATAAGCTAAAAAAAGACGTGAAATATAACAAATTGCTGAGTTATACCCTATAGTACTTGTAAAATCAAATACCGTATGCTATCATAAAGCGATATGACAATAAAGGATTCACCTTTACCCAAAAGAATAACCGATTTCCAACCTATCCGATATCAAACAGAGTTTAATATTCAAAATACGGCTTTAAAAGCACACCCACTGGGCGCCAAACTACAGATTAAGGCAAAAACAATTCACGGCGACAATTTTGATGGAACCATAAGGTTTTCCGACCTATCAGAAGTCGAAATATTACAAAAAGCTGATCTAAACAAAAGAGGTATCAGAGGAATGAGATTTACCGATGAGGATCCCCAAAAAGAAATCGCTCCATGGTGGGCTCTGGATCATGCGGATGAATTGCAACCAGATAGCGTTTTAAAAGAACAGCATGACAATGCCGTGAACATCTTTAACAGCGAGAAAAACCCGAAATATGCTTTTATAGAAAGGCCAAGTCAAACCGCCGATCCGAAATTAGAATATAAATACTTTGACGCCTTGGCTTTGTGGCTAAAAGATAACATGAATAGTATCGGCTGCGAAACAATCGAAGCAATTGCCTACAAATTTGGTAAAAAAGAAGGAGAGATGTACTCCATACTTAAATGGCTGGGATTTGAAGAAGTACCCCTAGATAATCAAGGAATTGAGCCTAGATTGATAAGGGAGTATAGCGATGATGCGCAAGTCGCTGTACTTATGCGATACGTTAAAAAAACGAGCTCCGCTTAAACTTCATTCCAATATGAGCTTTGTCTCTTGATAAAAATAAAATTATGTCAACGGACTATAACCTAACAAAACTTAAAACTTATTATATCAGAAATTGTAGATTGGTATTGGAGCTTCGGAGAAAATAAACGATTTATTCAGCTATACTCCGTTTAGGGATTTAAACCAATATATTATCACAATGCATTTATTTGTAAGTATAGTTACTGTAAAATAGTTATATGCCTACTCCAACTAATCAAATTGAAGTTGTTAAATCCCCTCAACCCAGATGGTCATTTAAAGCAAGTCCAGGTATTTTTACATCAATTTCACGATTATATTACGGAAAATTATCACCAAAAAAACCAGGTATTGCACTTGACGCTCTCAAAGATGCGGCAGATAATATTCCTTCTGACTGTACTGGTATGTTACTCTCAGAATGGATGATGCATGTTGGGCCTGATTCATATACTGATATAAATGAACTTTTGCAGCAAATGAGAAAAAATAAATATAATGAACCACTTATGTTAACAGGAAGTGATTATGTAGAGTTATTTGGACACAATGCAATTTCAGATATAGCCGAGATCGAACCTCCTCACGGTTCTGCAATTTTAGATGGTCATACACTTGGTCCATTAAATCAGGAAGAATTAGAAAAATTTTATTCAAAATATATTATCTTAGGTCCAAATCAACAATTTACCCAAGATAATTTAAAAGGAGTCGATTTGACACAGTTTGCTCAATTAGATTTAGAAGAATATATTAGAACAAATATGCCTAATATAGTTATGATAAGACCTATCGGATCTGGTCATTTTAGCCAAGCATATCTTGCGACCAATGAAATTGAACCTCCACAAGAAATTGTAATCCAAGGACCAAAGAGAAAAAAAGATTCAAAATTACTAGCTGAACAATTTAAACAAGCAAAATCATCTCTGCAAGAACTAAAGAGGAGAAAAGCAATAAATATTGTTCAACTTGCTCAAGATGTCTCAGGTCCTGAAGATATAATAGTAACCCAATATATTAAGGGAGGAACGCTTGATACTCGTATACCACAATTAACATCATTAGAAAGGCTTCAAACTTGCCATTCTATTGCAACCACTTTAGCTGTTGACTTACACGCAAATGGATTCGTTCACAGAGATATAAAAGCGGAAAATTTTTTTGGTAAAGAAAATGTTCTTGGAGATTTTGCAGAAAGTAGAGAGATTGCAAGAAAAGGAACGTTAGGTTTTGGTAAAGTACTGAGTTCATTAGATGGAAAAAAAGACTGGCAAGATCTGGCTCATGTTATGTTTTCAACATTGTCAGGTGGCAAACTTCTACCATTTTACCCCGCTAGCGAGATTGCCAGCGCTATAAGGTTCAACTCTACCGAAATATTAGATGCGTTTCCTTCTAACCAACGTCCTGAGGTTAGCCAGCTACTTACATATATAGAGGATATTGCTCAAGGGAACATGTTTCATCTTCCTAACCTCCTTAATTTGCTACATGTCCCATTAGAACGAAACGATATAAAGATTCTCGAAGAAGCAACTAGCGTTGATCTGAGCGTTCTGTCAAATGACTTATACTTAATGGAAAATATTTTTAATAGTAAAAATTTAAATTCAGATCCATTTTCAGATAAATTCGTTTTTCCTGTTTTGGAAATCGCCAAAGCACTACTTACAAAAGAAGACGTTAGTCCTCGTGATATTCAAATATTAAGTATGTTGTCTGGTAGACAAGAAGCCGCTGTAAACGATCAAACACACAAAATCCCACTTTTATCTATCGATGAAATTTATACTGCTTTTAGACGGGTATTTGGTGACAATAATGCTCATCCTGAAATAAGAAATTTATTTTTTAGTATTGGAACGGATGGTATGAGCGAATCATTAAAAGAATTGCTCAATATTATATTTCAATATAAATATGATAGCGCTGAAATTCCGTCTTCACAGCGCAAAGAAAGATCCATTAAGATAATAAAAGCAATCGAAAAAGAATATCAGCCAAAGAAAAAAAATAATAACTAACATTAAAAAATATTCTTTCAGTTATTATCAATTAAGAAATTCTATCAGTAGTGATTCAGTTTTGATTTTAAAAGACATTAA
>JAJYOQ010000074.1 GCA_021796135.1 Bacteroidota bacterium | reverse complement strand
AATACCATTGCTAGTTGTCGGATCGGATTTTCTATAAATAAAGGCGCAGAAAATTCCCGTCAGAGAACCAAATAAATGGTATTCCCAGGAGATGTTGCCTGCTTGAGGGAATATACCCCATATTAAACTTCCGTATAAAAATGTTACAATTAGGGCAAGAGCAATAGATCTTGTATCGCGCCTTATTAAGCCGCTGAAGAATAAAAAAGTAACCAGACCATAATCGATTCCGCTTGCTCCTATATGATAAGCTGGTCTTCCTGTAATCCAAACAAAGACGCCGGGAATTAAATAAATTAAGAGAAAAATCTTATTTGAAGATGCGGGATAAAAATAAGTTACTCCGATTCCGACAACTAGCAATGGTATTGAGTTAGAGACTAAATGTTTATAACCAACGTGGAGCAATGGCGAGGTTAAGATTCCTGCCAGTCCTGAAATTTTACGGGGGTATAGACCGAAAATGGTTAGATCTATTCCGGTAATTTTTTGAAATATTTCAATAAGGAAAAGAATGAGCACAAAGATAACCGGAATGACCAGACTTTTCAGTAATTTCTTCTTTTCTTCGTTCATAATATTTATTTGAATAATATGGGATTAATTTATAATAAAGATTTATCAGATAAAATCCTCAGACAATAAGTATTTTTTTGAAAATTGGATGCCGGGTCAAGCCCGGCATGACAGGTTGTTATGAACTATAAAAATAATGAACTTACAGAATAGTCTTCAATTTTTAATTTGAGCTGAAGAGCGGGGGGTGCTTTAGCTGATAGCCTGTTGCATCCTGATAGGCTTTTGCTACCTCCAGAATTTTCCCTTCGTCGAATAATCTGCCGACAAAAGTAATGCTTGTTGGATGGTTATTGTTAATAAATCCATTCGGTACTACGACTAAGGGATGACCCGTAAGGTTCGTAACGAGAGAATTGTCGCCTTCGTCCGAGGGTGCCAGGTAAATATCTATTTTATTATCGTCAAACATTTTTTCCATTTGCTGAATAAGTAAATAGCGAACACGGTTAGCATTCACATATTCCACAGCAGGAATAAAATGGGAAGCGCGGAAAATGTTAGGCCAGTTATCTTTCCCCTGACGTGCAAGCAAGTTATCCTGTCCGCTTCGAGTCAGCAAATCAAAAGCTCCGCCGCATTCAGCATCAAGAATAAATGATATATCATTAACCGGCAGGTTTGGAAGTTTAATAGGGACTAACGTTGCACCGAGTTTTTTCATTTCAACTATAGTTAATGAATCAGTTGATTTAAAAGCATATTTATGATTGAAGTCATCGACAAGATATCCTATTCGCATTCCTTTCAAATTAATTTTTGGTGAATAATTGAAGGGATAATTATAGAGTGTTTGATCTATTCCGTCGGGTCCGTAAATTGATTTGAAAACAATAGCACAATCTTCAACATTACGGCAGATAGGACCAATTTTATCCATCGACCAGCTAAGAGCCATAGCGCCATGCCGGCTAACCCGTCCATAAGTCGGTCTTAATCCGGTAACCCCGCATCTTGTTGAAGGAGATACGATAGAGCCCCAGGTTTCAGTGCCAATTGCAAAAGGTACAAGTCCCGCAGATACAGCAGCGGCGGAACCTGCAGATGAGCCGCTAGAGCCCTGAGTAGTATCCCAAGGGTTTCGAGTCAAACCGCCGAACCAAACATCATCCATCGCCAATTCACCCATGGATAATTTGGCTATTAAGACTGCTCCGGCAGCCTCAAGCTTTTTAATTACTGTAGCATTCGTGTTTATTACCTGATCTTTATAAGGAGCAGCGCCCCAGGTGGTTTTGTAACCTTTTACAGCAAGCAAGTCCTTAACACCGAACGGGATGCCCATTAAAGGACCTTTGTATTTTCCGGCAGCAATATCTTTGTCAGCTTGTTCTGCCTGTTTCATAGCCAGATCATCAGTAAAAGTAATTACACAATGAAGCTCAGGACCAAATTTCTTTAATCGATCCAGAAAAAATTTTGTCAATTTAACTGAAGTAATTTTTCTTGTCTTTAATAAATATCCAAGCTTTCCGATTGAATAGTAAGCCAAATCGTTTTCGTTTTTCGGCATTACGGTAGAAGAATAATTACTTGTTATAAACGGTAATTGTTTTGTGTTGAATTTAACTCCTTCGGGAATCGGGTTAAAAATGATTGCAGGAGGAATGCTGTTATCGAGGTTTATTTTTCGGATATTTTGATAACTTTTCAATCTTTGATTCAACAGATCAATCATAGAATCCTGCTGAGCATCAGAAAAATTAATACCGAATATTTTTTCCGCATTCACTACAACTTCTTTTGTAATGGGATTGTTTTCGGATTCAGAAATGACAAATGCACCTAAGAAAAATGAGGCAATTGCGACAAAAATAAAAGGTGAAAAGCGCTTAATAAATTTTTTCATAATAATTCCTTTCGATTGTTTAAAAACTAAGAAATATTATCTTGAAAAGAAATTTAATACTGATTTCATTAAAATATTTCTTTTATCAATTGAATAAATTGTTTCAAACGGGAAACCCACAACCACTGTTCCGTAGTGTTTTTTATATGCAACTCCAGCCGGCAATTGATTTTCCTTATATCTAAGGAAAACACTACTTCCTCCAAACTTTCCGACTGCATCCGGAGCCCAGACATCATATATAGCTGAATTTAAATGCTGATTAAAGTTCAAAGAAAAATATTTCGGTAATATTGACTCGCCAGCAGCATATACTTCTCCAGTTTTAGCGGCATCGGGTGAATCTAATGTAAATTTCAAAATATTATGAGCAAAAGCGCTATCACTTTCCTTAGTGTTGTTCATTTGAAATAAATCAGAGGCGACATAAGATCCGCTAATAAAAATATTCCCTCCCTGTTTGCAATATTGTTTGATTAAAGATTGAAGATTGAGCGGGAAAGTATTGAACCTAATTCCATGCAAAGAATCTTCAATAGACTTCTGCCAGTGAGTTTTCCTTTGTTCGCCTAAAATAAGGTCAACTATTTTATAATTATTAAGATTTACTTGATGATCAATTACAGATTTACAACTAGCTGAGACAAAGGAATATCCTGAATTCTTAATTGATAGTCCATGAATATAAGGATAATCAAAAGAATTTCCGGCTATCAGCATTGATTCGTAAGCTGAACGGCTAGCGCCCCAGCCGGGTTTATCATTAGATATAAATTCTGATGCCGGATCAAAGTCATATTGACTTCCCGTAAAGCCGGGGTCAAAATTATCCGGTACTCCGCCGTCAAACTGATTTTCAAAACCAACATAATTATTATCTTTTATGACTGCAGGAGCGGAAGTTCTTGTAAAACCATTTACTATAATTACGATAGATTTAGAATGCGGCATTTTACACACTGATAATATTTCAGAGGGGAAGCTTTCACCGCCCTTATTAACAGCAGTAATCTTGAAACTATAAATATTATTATATTTAATGTTATCTATAACAGCGCCTGGTTTATCTACTAATAAACCGTTATCGAAATCACCGTTATTCATTCTTGTATATATAATATATTTTTCTGCTGAGGCAGTAGGTTCTAAAGAATCAGGAGTCTGTACCCATTTAAGCAGGACTTTATGGTTATCAATAAATTGAGCAGAGAAATCCTTAATTGGAAGAGGTTCGACAGTATATTTAAAATGATTTTGGACTGAAAGAAATCTAAGAATTCCTTTATAGATCGATCTTGCGACATAAAATCTAAATTCCGGATCCAGAGCAAATTCCATATCCAAAAAATTTTGATGAGACAGTAGTTCTATCAATACCGAAGGAACGTTAGGATTATAGACCTCGCTATATTGCTGAGGATAAACGTCATTAGAAGGCTGTTCATTCATAAGTTCTCTTCTATTCCAGGCAGGATCAAACTTAAACCGAATGTCATTAGTTATTTGCGTTTGAATTAAGTCAGCCAGGTCCCGGCTAGCTAATCGTGAAATATTATTAGGGAAGGTTGATTTTTTGTTTACACCTTTAACCGAATAAAGAGCCAGAGTGCCGATTACAGTATCATTATGAGTAATTCCTGCGTCAGTATGCAATGCTAATGATAAGTCTATAGGAATTCCCAGACCATTTGAATTTTTATCATTAATCGATCCGCCGTTTAGGTAATTGACGAACTTGCTTCGATCCAATTTATCGTCATTATAATCATCATTTGAATTATTAAAATCATATAGGGAATCAGGGATACCTGAATATTGGAGATAATAGCGGCTTCCTTCCAGATATTTCGGTCGATTACTCGTATTGCCCCCGCGTTCTATGATACCCATTCCCCCTCCAAACCGCACTGCGTCGGCAGTTATGAAACTCCCCTGATCATTACTTTGATTAGAAAGGACTACTTTGTCTTTAGAGGGATTAAATCCCTTATCAAACTTAAATTTTCCTAAATATTCCCATATATTACCGCCGATTTGCTGATTAACTAAAAAGTCAGTTTTTATTCCGGAGTGGAAGACTGAATAATGAGCGTCATTAACATTCTTATTTGAAGCGGAATAGGAAATATAAACTGCATAATACCCTGTTTCAGGAATTTTAGGAATCCACTCAACAAAAGCAGAATTCGCATTAGATGATTTAATTACCCGGGTAGTGCCTTGTAAAAACGGATTATAATCATTTTTATAGGGAGGTTTTCCCAAAGCAAATCCATTTCCATTCCCTTTTTGCCAATTACCTTTTTCTACATAATATTTTAATTTTTTATCAATCGGGGTATCATTATCAACGACAACTTCATTTGTTTGAAAGTCTCTTTCTCTGGGATCAAAAATATTAGCGCCGGCTTTTTCAAGCATCGGAATTAAATATGGTACAACAATCGATAGCGCCAATTTATCTTCAACCGATTGAAACAATCTGGGACGCTGCCATTCCCAACGGTCTTTGGCTTTATTGTAATACCAGCCATGACTCGGCGAAACTACAATATTTCTATTAAAAAGCCCTTCAACCGGGAAATATACTTTGCTTATATTTTTAATAAGCGGATTTCCATGATTTATATAGGAAGGAATTCTTGATGAATCATATTCCGATTCATTAAGTTTAAAATAATTTGGTATTAAATTCTCAATCGGAATGTCAAGAGTTCTAATAGATAATTTATAGTCTTTATATTCATTTCCGAACTCCTTTTTAGCTTCATTATATATTTTATTTACGTTATCGGTACGAAAAGGAATATAGGAAAGTTCTTTATTGAAATTAATTATAATTGTTTTATTTGATGAATCGATTGAAGTCGAATCGATTTTTATATATTTATATAATTTGCCAGCTTTAAGGATATTATTCGTTAAGGTGATGTTTTGGGAAAAGGTGAGAGAGCAGGGGAAAAGTAAAAAGGCAAAAGTAAAAAGTAAAAAGACGGGAATAATAAAAACAATGGATTCCCGCTTTCGCGGGAATGACAAAGCTGGGGTTTTTTTTGTTAAATACATTTTTGCTTGTTTTGATTAACTAAAGATAAAAAAATTTACCGTTCATTACATGCTCTGGATTGAATCTTTTTTCGTTTAAGTTTCGTATAATGCGGGGGGAAAAGTAAAAAGTAAAAAGGCAAAAGTAAAAAGTTGAAGGAAAATGGAAACTGATATTTTAATTGAGAACAGCAGCCTACAGGATGAACCGCTTAAAAGGGAGATTAAAGAGCTCGGTAAAATCCTGGGGAAAGTATTGATTGAACAGGAAGATTTAAATCTTTATGAAACTGTTGAAAAATTACGGGCATTAACCAAACAGCTAAGGAATTCTTACAGCCGCAAGATTCGGGATGAGATTGTTTCTTTAATTGATACTTTATCAGTAGATAAAGCTTATAAAGTCGTTAAGGCATTTTCAATTTATTTCGTTCTTGTAAATGCGGCAGATGAAGTACATAGGATCAGAAAGCAGAGAAACAATGCGATAACGCAAAATGTATATGAAAGAGGTTCCATAGAAGAGTCACTTTTACAGTTAAAAGCAAAAAAATATTCGGTAAAAGCAATTGAAGAAATTTTAAACTCAATTGAGATAATCCCAGTTTTTACGGCGCATCCGACAGAAGCTACAAGGCAGACCACTTTACGAAAAATATTAAAAATCAGCGAACTTCTTTTAATTAGGGAAAGTCAGAAATTAAACAGCGCTGAGCAGGAAGAAATTCTTAAACAGCTTCAGACTGAAATTACATTATTATGGCAGTCCAACGAAATACGATTTCACAAAGTAACAGTTCAGGATGAAATACAGCGCGGGATGTTTTTCTTTAAGGAAATATTGTATGACATTATTCCCTCATTCTATAAGTCTTTAAATAAAAATCTTAAGTCAATATTAAATTTTAATAATCCTTCACCTGTTATTATTAACTTCGGATCATGGATGGGCGGAGACAGAGACGGGCATCCTTTTGTTACCGTAGAAATAACAAAGGAGACATTGATCAACAATAGGAAACAAATAATATCGTTATATCAAAAAGATCTTGACTCACTTTACGCTTCATTAAGTTCGTCGCTTAGTATTATTTCAGTTGATAAATCTCTTTTAGAATCAATTGAAAGTGACAGTATTTTGTTAGGAATAAAGAAGTCAGACGGAATATTGCGGGATCCATCTGAAATTTACCGTGCTAAATTGTTTCTAATTTCCAATAAACTTGAGAAAACGATATCCAATTCTATAAGCGGATACAATAATTCAGATGAATTTATTAATGATTTAAATATTATATATAAAAGTCTTATAGCAAACAAAAGCAAAGTAATTGCCGAAACGGTAGTACTGCCGATTATTTACAAAGTCAAAACTTACGGATTTAGATTAGTATCTTTAGATATAAGACAAAACGCCTCACTAATAAATTTTGCTTTAAATAATTTATTATCCTATTCAGAAGTAATAGAGAAATATTCTGATATAGAAGAAGATGAAAAGATTGAGCTTCTTACTAAAGAAATATTAAGTTCAAGACCGTTAAAAAATAATTTTAGTGAATTGAATTCATTAACGAGACAAATACTTGAAGAGATTGGATTAATAAAATGGGCAAAGGAAAACATTTCTCCAAAGTCCTGCAACGACTATATTATAAGCAACTGTTCTAATATCAGTGAAATATTAGGAGTCTTATTACTAGCAAAGGAAGCCGGATTAGTTGAAGTTCACGGCAGAAGAATTATAAAATCCTATCTTGATATACTTCCTTTGTTTGAAACCATTTCCGACTTAAGGAAAAGCAGCCTAGTAATGGACACGCTTTTTAAGAATATTGCTTATAAACAGCATATTGAATTAAGAAGCAAAAAACAAAAAATTATGATAGGTTATTCAGACAGCAATAAGGACGGAGGCATAGTAACTTCGAATTATGAACTTTACAAAGCACAGATAAAATTAAAAGAATTATGCGATAAAGAGAACATTGATTTAATATTATTTCACGGGCGAGGAGGCAGTATTTCAAGAGGAGGCGGACCGGTCAATCAATCAATCCTTGCGCAGCCGCATGGAACAATAGAAGGGAAAATAAAAATAACCGAGCAAGGAGAAATGATTTCCTCAAAATATTTAGTGCCTCAAATTGCAAAAACAAGTTTAGAGTTAATGACATCCGCAGTAATAACAGCTTCAGCAAAGACAAAATACCAGAGCAAGGGTGAAAAATTTCATATTTATCATCAGATATTTGAAAGTATTTCCGAGAATGCCTTTAAAAATTATCGAGATTTAATTAATCATCCCAAGTTTCACTTTTACTTCCGGAATGTGACACCGATAGATATAATTGAGCATATTGAGATAGGTTCAAGACCATCTTCGAGAAAAAAGAACAAAGACATTCGTTCATTAAGAGCAATCCCATGGGTATTTTCGTGGACGCAGAACCGTCAAACCATTTCAGGATGGTATGGATTCGGAGCTGCAATTCATAAATGTATTTCAGAAAACATAACAGACTGGGAAGAAATAATAGAAATGTACTCGGACTGGGAATTTTTCAGAACGCTTGTTGATAACATTGAAATGGTTTTATTAAAAACCGATATGATAGTAGGGAAAGAATATCTTTCATTAATAAACGAAAAAGACGATTCTTATGAAATCTTCAAATTAATAGAAGAAGAGTACAATAAAGCTTGCATGACCGTACTAAATATTTCAGGCGAAAAGAATCTTCTAGACAACAATAAATCTCTTCAGAGTTCGATACTTTTAAGGAACCCTTATATTGATCCAATCAGTTTTATTCAAGTAAAATTTGTAAAGCAATTCAGGAATAAGAAATTATCTAAGAAGCAAAGTGAGAATTTATTGATGCTGCTTAGGTCGACAGTAAACGGAATTGCATCGGGAGTCAGAAATACGGGTTGATATAAAAGAAGGTAACAGAGATCAAAAAATGGATACCCGCTTTCGCGGGTATGACACAAAGTAGGAAAATATTTATTGGTTTAAAATAAAAGTTCCGTGCAGCTTACCGTAACTGCACGGAACAGGAGACAGAGATATGAGAGGAATTAAAATCCTAAAGATATCTCGAATACATGATTAGCGCTGAAATATTTAACACTACGATAAGCGTAATCAATTTTAACTGCGATACCGCCTAAATCATAATTGATTCCTGCGCCCGCTGTGAATCCATAGACATAATTTGGATCCTGATCTTTAGGAGACATTGTATATCCTAACCTTGCAAAAAATGTTTTATTATATCCATATTCTGCGCCGAGATTATATACATCACCTGAAAAGTTATTATTCTCAAACACTCCCGAAAATTGTAATGCATTCATATCATCCAATTTTGCTAAATATCCAAATCCTATATCAAAAGCAGACGGTAAATCAAAACCGGCAGCATTAATTGAATAGAAACTTGGAGGTCGGCTAAACGGATCCGTAGGAGTAGCAGTAGAGCCGATAGGAGATGCGCTTACAGTTAAACCAGGACCGCTGTAAGTCATTTGAGGACCGATATTTCTAATAACGAGACCGAAATTTAATCCCGGAATATCACCAAGATCTTTATACTGGACACCGGCATTAAAAGCAAAGCCAGAAGAGCTTACTTGAGCCAATGTTTCAGATATATAGTTGAAAGTTAATCCAATTGCAATACGATCAGTTAGGGCTTTAGAGAAACTTATTCCTGCAGTTAAGAACTGAGGATTAAAAGTTTGACCAGTACCATCAGGTTGATCGTTTGTAGTAATTGCAATCTGACCGATATTAAGAGATTTAATATCGAAAGAGATGACTCCAAATCCCTCAAAATTAGCTGCGACAGCGCCGTATTCGACACCAATATTCGCAATATAGTTCATATGGGAAAATGTAGCCGTAGCAGAGTTAGACATATTTGCCACACCTGCAGGATTCCAGAACAATGCGTCGAGACCTGTCTCGGTTGCCAAACTTGACCCACCTAAGGCAATGCCTCTAGCACCAACGGGAATTGATAATTCAGTAGCACCGCCGGTTCCATTCCTGGTGCCTCCTCCGGCATAAGCACTATCCATTCCTATTATAAGAAAGATAGCCATTATAACCAAAATTTTTATTGCTATTTTCATTTTTACTCCTTGAGTTTTTAGCTTCATTAAAAATGATCTGGGTATTGTTGTTCCTGGATAATTGCCATCTTCAGTATTTTAGTTGTGCCAAGATTAGGCATATCGATATAAGCGATATACAATCCGCTTGCAACCGGCAATCCAGAATCATTATTCAAATCCCATTGCTGAAATTGTGTTCCGTCATTATGATTAATTGTTCTTACCATTATACCGGCGAGGTTGAAGATATGAATAGTTGCCGTAGCAGGTAAGTGATTAAACGTAACAAAACGGACATACTTTGATGTCTCCTGGGAGTTTACACCATAATATGGATTCGGAAATACGTTAATTGCATTTACATCCGTTTTTGCCACTGCCTGGCTATATGAAGCCGCAGAAGGAGCAGTAAATGTAAAGACATCATTAATTGTATTTACGTGGTTCGCAATGATCAAGAACTGATCTTCGCCGGTAGCGTCAGGAGAAAACGGAACTGATCCTCTTCTGGCAAAAGTACAGAACCACATAACAGGAATAGGAGTAGTTGAAGATAAAGCATCCCCAGCAAAGGCTGCGTTAACAGTAGTGCTATATGGAGAATTAAATATCCATAACCATTCTCTTGGACCTGAGCCGGCTGTATTATCATATTGTGAATAATCCGGTGGCCAATATTTACCGTCAACCAAACCATCAACAGCATTATTTTCAAGATAACCAACAGTTAATCTTTCCGGATGAGCAGGATCATCAACATTCCAAGCAGAAAGCGGTACAGTTTGAGCAAAATCCTGGAATGGATAGATGCCGCCAGTTGTATTTATTATATGAGGAGCAAATCTTGGGTCAGCAACTGCTTTACCAGCGCCTCTTAAATAGCGATATCCAAAAGAAAGGTTAACATCGCTAGCAGCCGGGAAATTAGGATTAAACCCGGTTGTATCGGTAACCTGAGCTAAAGTCAGCAAGGTATTATGAAGATCTCCTGCAGGAACCGTTTGAGCGTCACCGTTAAATACATAATCAGGTGATCCCCATCCAATTGCACCGTAGAATCCTTCAAAGCCAAATGCGCCGGCATTACCAGCCCAAGTAAATCTTCTGGATCCTTGAGGAACTGCCCAGTCTTTCATACCTGGAGAAGAAGGACCTGTTACTTTAACTTCAAGTCCGTCAACAGTAGCATAAGCATCATCGCCGCTAACATCGGTTTGATTTGCGAGGACAACTTTGTTTTTTGTAACATCTGTTAAGCTCCAGATTGTTCCGGTAGAATCAAAATTAACTTTATATTGATCACCAGTTAATTTAGCCGGGTTAATAACTAACGGAGTAACTACTCCGTCGCTCGATCCAGTATGTACAACCGACTTTACAGTATCGCCAGGTTGAGCGCCATATTTAGTACCGGGAGCAAAACTTTGAGGAACAACAGTAATTATTTTTACAGGATTTTCCAAAGCGTGAGGAACAGAGTTGCCATTGTAGCCATAAGCAGTGACAGCAAAATAATAAGGAATTCCGTTAATAAGTTGTTTGCCTGAGCTGAAAGCATCAGTAGTCACAACTAATGATCTTTTGATTCCTGTATCATTACCAAATTCACTTACGTGTTGTAATACTGCACCGGAAGTAGCATCAAAATACAAATCAAATATTTTGCCTACTCCATCAGAAATATCATAGGTAGCTAAGCGTGTTCCCTGAGAGACAGAGGCGGATGCATAAGGTAATTGATATACATTATAGCCCTCAAAGACATAGCCTTTGCTTGCGTAACTTTCTGTAGCAGCGACTGCATTTTGATCTTCGCCCCAATCTAAAACTATTTGATTAGGTAATTGGGCAACTGCAACCTTAGGAGCAGGAGGAGGATTAGGCAGCACGAAGAAGTCGTTATAAGCTGTTTGTGCAGTTTGATCATAAAATTTGACCAAGCTAATAGCTGATAATCTATCAACACCAGGAATAGCACCAGCGACCATTTCAGCAATAACAACTTGCTGTGTATCGCCGGGAGCAAAGGTAAACGGACCTGAAGACATACCTTGACGTCTATCGCCAGGAGGTAAAGCAACACCATCAAGCCAACCAGTGCCTGTAGTTGGGTCGCCATAAAAAGCAAACTTAGTCGGGTTGCCTTTATTGTCAATAAAAGGTGCGTTTGTCAAACCATAATTACCATTCAAAAAATTATACATTTGAGTCGAACCGGAAGGCTGACCTAATGGAGGATCACCAAAGTGAGCATCTCCATTAACGAAGAAGTAAGCAGCCGTCATCGGCAGATTTTTTACTCCATGAGTATATTTGAATGTAAACGGTTGACCAATTGAGATGGCTGAGTCAGTAGGCTGACCAGGAACAATAGGACCCTGGAAGAAAGTAAATCCATCAGCCGGAGGAGGTAGCGGAGCATAAACCTGATCAGTAGCTTCGCCATTATAAGTAAATTGCAGGCTTAAAGTAGTATCGCATCCTACTAAGTCATCGCCTGCATATCCTAAATCAACATCTGTCCAATACGAAGCAAATGTGCTATCAATAGTATTGGTACCTTTATTGATTAATTCCCATTTTTTAAAGTACATATTACCGAGAGCTCCTTGCTGAGCATAAGCCCAAAAAGTAACATGGACTTCTACGCCCATAGGCTGTGTACCATAAAGACCAGCAGTTAAGCTAGGGTCTAAATCGTTAGCGACATAATAAACCGTTTGATCTGCTCCAGGAACACCGGGAATATCAATATTAGGTTCATATTTTCCATCGCCGTTAACATCCGTAAAAGGAGCGCCTAAGTCGTTAGCAGTACCAGCAGCAGGCCAGTTTGTCCAATCAGATTCATATTGAGCTCTGATTGCAGAGGGAGTACTATTTTCCCAAACAGCGTCACCGCTAAGGTCAACAGCAGGTCCACCCGGATATACATCAGGACGAACGCGGAAGATAGACCAGCGAGGATCGCTATCAGGATTTGGAGCAGCTAATCCATTGATTATCGGACCTGGTTCTAGACCGGTATTATAAGTAGTTCCACCGACTCGAGGTTGAGTCATATCTCCATTAACAATTCCGCCCCAAATAAATCCACCTGTGAAAACGAAATTTTTTCCGCTTCCTTTAGGATATTCAGCACCTTCGAGATTTGAGTTCGGATTATAATCACTAAAGCCCTGATTGGACTCAAGTGAATTAATTTGGTTTATATCAATTCGAGTGTTCCCAACCTGGGTACCCGAAGTCTTTGCTATATTTCTTTTGCCGTTTCCGCTTCCTTTGGCACTAACAGCCATGGGAAAGAGAAAAACTATGCCGACAAGGATTATCAGCAAATACCTTGATTTTTTATATATCATTTTAAACTCCTATATTTTTTCTATTTGCTGTCAAATTGTTTTAGTATTCTAATCGATCG
>JAJYOQ010000572.1 GCA_021796135.1 Bacteroidota bacterium | reverse complement strand
AGAATTAATGAGGGAATTGGGGTTGAATGTATTACATTCTTCTTCTGAATACAATTTGTTCATTAGTGCCTCATAAAGGAAGTCCATTGTTGTTATAATTTTAATTCTATTTTTAATACAATATTCTTTAATATCGCTCAAATTACTGCTGGCTATATATTTATTATCAACTTTTGCAAGAGCCATGCATGCTGCTTCACCTTCACCGACAGTTTTAATTAATTTCGCGTATTCAACCAAAGCCTCATAATTATCATCTAAGGCAACCTCTTCAATTTTACAAAACGAAATAAAATTTAATACAATAGGTTTAATTTTTATACTTCTGCAAAGTTCCTTCTTTACAACATCGATTATAACCAATCTTCTAGGGAATATTTTATGCATTTCAAGAATTTTGCCTCCATCTATAAAATGCCTAATAACATCTGAATCCATTAAGATCTTTGTCCCCCCTTTATTATCAGCCATTGATCTCACTGTTATTATTTTCTACATTCAACCCCAATTCCCTCATTAATTCTATATAATGCGATCGTGAGATAATATTATTATCAAATAATTTTTTTGCCTTAACTCCATAGTCCCCAATTACTAATTGATCGTTTCCGGGCTCATATAATTTTGTTTCATATCCGTATTGTAGCGCCAGTACCTTAATATCTGTCTTTATGTCTTTAATGAATTTATCGCTAATAAAATCCAGTTGTTTTAATCTCACTATCAATGCTTGATGCGAACATGAATAATAATTTTCTATTTTTAAAATTGTATTTATGCTTATTTTGTCTTTCTTAAATTCATGCTCCGGTATAAGGCTTAATAAACCTTCTTTTGGTAATAAAATATTTGAAGCAAAATAATCAGCATTTTTTTCATCTTTTTTTTCTTTAGGATTTATTTCTTCTTTACAAATCGTTTGTTCAAATTCTTTCTGCACAAACAAATGGTATATTTCATGAAAAATAGTGAAGTGTTGTCTTCCTAAAGAATGAGCCGAATTTATTAACATAAAATTTTGGTTTTCAAATTTCACAGCCATGCCTGAAAATGATTCTTCCATTTTCCTAAATACAGTCAAGACTTCTAAACTCATTAACAAACTTTTTATTCTTATAGGCGTAAAAGAATTATAGCCGTATTTTTCTCTAAATCCAGCAGCAGCTTTTTCTATAATATTATAATTTGTCGGCATGCTTTTGTTCAAGTCTCAATAGTTTTATATAATTTTTGACAATTCGGTGAAAATTAGCAATGGCATTAAAATCATTTTCTTTAAGTTCATCTTTCCTGAAAGCGAAGATCTTATTAATTTTTTGTTCAATTGGTTCAGTCTCGAATAATATTTCAAGATTTACTCCAAATAAATCCGCTATTTTATTTAAATGATCCAAAGGTATTTTTCTTTCTCCATTTTCATAATAACTTATTGTTTCACGATCTTTTATCCCCAAGTAATTAGCAACTTCAGTTTGGGTAAAATCATACCTTTCCCTTAGTGACTTAATGTTTGACCCAATCGTTTTTAATTTTTCTTTCATTATGTTCTCTTTTTTTGAAGTAAACAAAACTATAATATTTGTTACAAATAGTCAATAAATATTTATTTAGACTTATTATGTAACATAAAAATTTCGTTTTTATACTAAAATATCGATTATAATGTATTATTAAAATAAAAATGTGTTTTTTGTAACAATGGATTAGAAACATAAATGTATACTGATGGCTGATGAATCATTCACATTATTCTTGAAAATAGATTTGCGTGAGGTTATTTTTCGAGGACCTGGGCGAGGCCTTGGGGGAGGAGGTAGCCTTTTAGGTCGGATTTGATTTTTTTGATGTAGACTTTGGCGCGGGATATTTTGTCGAATTGCATTTCGTATAGGGCGCGGCGGGCTAACATGGTGCCGACAAAATTCTTTATTGTGTTGGTGTAGGTTGTTCCGACTGCGGGGAATCTGATTTCAAAATTTGGGTCGGGTGCGGGGACATAGCCATTTCCTTTTACTACTTTAAATAATAATAGGTCGGGGACTAAAGAGTATCCTTTCGGAAGGGTAAACTCGCCTTTCTGCATTTCGTTTTCGAACAGTTCCGGGGCTATGTAAAAGTTTCGCTTATCTATGTTTGTGGCGACTAAATCTGTCATTAGTTTTCTGTAATTATATTCTATAACATTTGGGTCGAAGGGTTCTTTCTTTTCGAATGGGGCAACAGATACAAGGAAATTGTCGACATCCTGAGTCATTCCTGAAAATAATTTTGGATGGATACCGGACAGTTGATGATAATACCATGATCTTCTTAAAAGTTCTTTATCGACTACGGTGACATCTCTGCGATAATTTTCAACCAGCTGAAAATAAAACGACGGAGATACTAAGTAATCCCATTCATAGCTGAAGATAATTGAGTTCTTGCTGACGCTTCCGATAACAGCTTTTGTGTAATCTTCAAATGTATAGACATCGCTTTGGTCAACGACGCTAAAATTAAAATAGAACTCAACAACAATAAATATGATTATTAAAATTGACGCAGTCAGATAAGGATAAAGTTGACTTCTTTTAAGGTAGGACAGAAGTTGAAACGATCCGAAAACTGAAAAATATCCCAGAGATACGTAGCCCAATAGGAAGTAGGAGTCAATATCATGGATATTATAGTTTATAGAGTAGCCGATGGTAAATAAAAAGGTTATAATTAAAAAGATAAAAAGTTTTTTTGAATTAAATAATGTCCAGACAATTCCCACAGCGGCAATAAACAAACTTACCCAAAATTCTGACGGCAGGTTTGAAAGGAAATAATTGAATTGTTTCCCTGCGGAATCAAATGAGCTAAATAGCCAGACCTGATATTGATCTCCCGAAACATGTCTGAAAAATTTTCCAAAAGTTATAGGGTTACCCCAATCCATCAAGGGATTTTGAGAAGCTCTTATAGGCAGATAGGAATATATAAGAAGCAGAAGGGGAATGAAAAGCATTAGCATAAAAATTATTCTGACGAAGCCCGGAACTGTTCGAAAACGAAAT
>JAJYOQ010000571.1 GCA_021796135.1 Bacteroidota bacterium | reverse complement strand
TCTGCTTTATTGCTGCTGAAGCATTTGCAAGGTTTGAAATTAAATTTTCATCCTTGTGCAATAAACTTTTTAGCTGATCCAACAAAAGAATATATCTTTCTTCCGTTGATAAATTTTTATTGACGAGTAGACTATCTGCCAAATTATTTTCTTTTTGTCTTGTTTTTCCTGTCTGTTGCGTTCGGTCCCAATTTCCAATCTTTAAAAAGATAGGGGATTGCTTCGTCAATTTTTTCAAGAGGAATTATTTTTAATCCTTCTTTTACTGGTTCTAAAATTTCTTTCAAATCAATCTCATTGTCTTTCGGGATGAGGATTGTGGTAATTCCGTTTCTTTTAGCCGCTAACAATTTTTCGTTAAGCCCGCCGATTGCCAGAATATTCCCGCGTAACGTTATCTCTCCGGTCATTGCAATCTTGTTTGATGCAGGACGACCGCTTACCGCTGATAAAATAGCCATTGCCATTGTAATCCCTGCTGATGGTCCGTCCTTCGGAATAGCTCCTTCGGGAAGATGAATATGGATTTCTTTACCCTTAAAGAAATCCGGATTCAATCCAAAATCCTTTGCTTTTGAACGTATGTAACTTAATGCTGCCTGTGCGGATTCTTTCATTACATCGCCGAGTTGACCTGTAAGAAGTAATTTCTCGGCGCCGTTCATTATTGCAACATCGACTGATAAAATTTCTCCGCCAACACTTGTCCACGCCAAACCGGTAACACTGCCGACTTGATTTTCCTTGTTATGCTTGTGTTGTCTAAATCTTGGTGTCTTTAAATACTCTTCTACTTTCTGTTCATCGACGACATACTTATATTTTGTCTTCGAATGTCCGTTTGATGCTTCCCGCAGTACAATATCCCGCGCTGTTTTCCTGCAGACGGAAGCTAATTCTCTTTCAAGATTTCTTACCCCTGCTTCGCGTGTATATTCTGTAATAATTTTTTTAATTGCTCCATCGGTGATCTTCACATCTCTATTTGCTAAACCATGATTCTCAAGTTGCTTCGGAATTATATGTCGTTTTGCTATTTCCATCTTATCGTATTCAAGATAGCCGGGCAGTTCTATAATTTCCATTCTATCCTGCAGGGGAAGAGGAATGTTATACCTGACATTGGCTGTTGTAATAAACATCACCTGGGAAAGGTCGTAATCAACTTCAATGTAATGATCGTTGAATGTATGATTTTGTTCTGGATCTAAAACTTCAAGCAAAGCTGCTGATGGATCACCTCTAAAATCCATACTCATTTTATCGATCTCATCCATTAAAATAACAGGGTTTATTGTCCCTGCCTTTTTCATCGATTGGATAATCTTACCCGGCATTGACCCGATGTATGTTCTTCTATGACCTCTTATCTCAGCCTCATCCCGGACTCCGCCCAAACTTATTCGAACGAAATTCCTCCCTATTGCGTGTGCAATTGACTTTCCTAACGAAGTTTTTCCCACTCCCGGAGGTCCGACAAAACAAAGAATTTGTCCGCGCATTTTTTTTACTAAGTTTAGAACTGCTATGTTTTCTATAATTCTTTCTTTTGGCTTTTCTAATCCGAAATGATCTTCGTCTAAAATTTTCCTTACATGATTTATCTTTAAATCATCTTTTGTGGTTTTTGACCATGGAACATCAATTAGCCAATCTAAATAATTTCTAATTACAGTAGATTCCGGCGACATCGGCGGCGTTTTCTTAAGCTTGGATAACTCCTCAAGTGCTTTCTCTTCTGCCTCCTTTGGCATCTTTGCTTTTTTAATTTGATCCCGGATTTTCATAAACTCCGGTGAGCCGTCCTCTTCTTCGCCTAACTCATCCTGCAAAATTTTTATCTGCTCTTGAATAATAAATTTGCGCTGCGTTTTTGCAATGTTTTCCTGAACTTTATTGTCAATTTCTTTTTCAATTTTAAGAATGTCGATTTCGGAATTTAATATCTTAATAACTTCAAGGAACTGTTCTTTCAATTCCAACTTCTGAAGGATTGTCTGCTTCACTTCAATTGACTGATTTATATTCGCCGCTACGTAAAACAATTTTCTATCCGGTTCTTCTATGTTATCAAAGGCTGAAATTGCTTCGTTTGGAATGTTCCGGCTAATCTTAACATAATCCTTAAATAACTGAGACACCTGACGAATCATTGCATGCATCTCATGATCGTTTACTACTTCGGGGATAATCACTTCAATTCTTGCTTCAAAAAATTCTTTATTTTCCGTGAAGTTAATAATCCTTCCTTGAAGTAAACCGTCAACTAATATTTTCATTAAGCCGTTCGGCAGTTTTAAGATTTGTACTATCTTGGCAATCGTTCCGTCCTGATAAATATCTTCCTTTTTTGGGTCCTCAACATTTGACTTCTTTTGAGTTGAAAGAAAAATATATTTTGTATTATCAGAGGCATAATTGGCGGCTCTAATTGATTGTTCGCGCCCGACAAGAACGGGGTATATCATGTATGGAAAGATAACAACATCACGCAGCGGTAAAATAGGAAGCACTGCCGGTATAGTGTCTACTATTGAATTATCATGTTTGGTATTAATTTCTATTTCATTAATTTTTTCCAAATACTTCTCCTTAGGTTCAATTACAAATTTACTCGCAAAATATACCAAAAATGAGCCGGGCTATCAAGGTAATGAATACTTCAATCAGTATTCTTAAAATTCAAAATCTCATACTTAAGTCACCTTACACAGAAACAATCTCCTAAATGATGGGATATTTGAATAATTGAAAATCCCGCTCAATTCCATTACTCCAATACTCCAATTTCTAAGATTAGCGCAACATGACAAATTAACTGATGTTACAAATCCTTTGGAATATTGGAAAAATGGAGTGATGGAATAGATTATTTTTCCCATTATTCCAACATTCCATTACTCTAAAGGGAAATCCTGCTTAAGCTGAGTAATTAATTCTGATTTGGGTGAAATGAGTTTAACTTATTTTCTATATTTGTAATCAAAAAAAAGGATAATATGATTGAAGATATAAAATTTATTTCTAAAGAAGCTGGCAGTTTAATTAG
>JAJYOQ010000073.1 GCA_021796135.1 Bacteroidota bacterium | reverse complement strand
GCATAGTGTCCAAAGTATGGTGTAATTAGTCGTGAATTATTTACTTCCGGATCACTTAGACGCGGTGCCGTTGTATCATTTGGAAAACATTTTAGCATATGTCCTTTGATATATTCTATACACTCCTTCTCTTGAGTACCATCAAAGAATCCAAGTTTCAATCCAAGCACTGCACGATGATAACCTATACGTTTCCAGGCATCTCCGCCCTTTTGAAATTCCGAAATGTAATATTTGTCAATAATTGCATTCATATTATTGGCTAATGTTTGGTAATGATTACTAAGTTCCCTTTTACCAATTGTATCACACCAACGAGTCATATCACGAAGAGCAGCTAAATAATAGAGATTAACTCCCATATCGGATGGACCCGGGTTTCTAACATAACCCCAATCTACAAATGCCCATCCTAAAGAGTCTTTTACGCCTTCGCTCGTCGTCTCTTTCTCAAAGGCTTCCATATCTTTTTCAGCGTAAGGAAATAACTTATCCAATAATTTTATATCACCGGTTAATTCCCAAAAATGAATACAAGCTGTAACCCACTGAGCAGCATAAGTTGAAAGGTAAGCTGTCCCGCCGGGAGAAAGACCGGCTACCAATCCGTCAGAACGGGCGCACTCAGCAGATTGAATAAGACCACGTCTTAATAATCGCAGATCAGAATATGCAGCATCAGCAATGTCCATCCCTACCGAAACAACATCACCTGTCCATTCCCCTCGTTCTCTAGTCGGATTGTCAATAAGCGCATCTTCACTACAGGAACGGAGTGTTTTAACGCCAACAGACCATATCTTATTTAACAGTGAATCATCGGTTTGGAAAGAACCTTCCGGCTTTCCAAAATAAGTACGTTCTACTATTTCCTCTTTTATAAAATGTATTTTTTCAGGTGGGGCATATATATGAATTTCCAGAAACCGTCCACCTTTCGGAGTCAGCGGGAAAAATTCTTGCTCTCCGCCGCGAGCAACATAGTGTTCCATATTACATGATTCACCTGCTGAAAGTGTTATCCACGGACTTACTCTGCCGTTTCTTAATTCTTCACTATAGGCAAATTCAACAATTGCTCCTGCAGGTAAGTCTAATACAAATCTTGGACGCATTAAGCGTACTCGACCTAAATCGTAACGTCGCCATATGCCTTGTGATGGGGTTTCTTTTGGAGATAGATTACAAAGGAAAAAACGCGCTGCAGGATCGTCTTGATCATAACCAAATTTATTAACAAATTCTCCGGAAGCTATTGGTTTTAACAAGTGCACAATTGAACGAGTGTTCGCTGTAGAAAGCGGCGCCAATTTGCCAAGCTTTCTTGGGACAATCACGGGTTCATTCCATCTTGAATCATCAAAATCAACTTTCTTCCAACCGACAGGTAATTGACGTGTGTCGCACCATTCTATATAACCAAGTTCAGGGTTAATTCGCCTTACCTGCGATTCATATCCTTTCAATCTTTCACACTTCCAACTTGCAGGGATTTCTTGTCCCTGTTTGTTCACGACACAATAAAAAAATGGTTCCGGGTTATCAAGAATCCGTGTTACTACACCAATTTGATGAACCTGTATTGCCAGGACATGGTGACCTGCGGAAAGATGAATTTTATATGTTTGATATTCTGGATAATCTGCTGGGAAACGCGCCGGTCCCTCGCAAAAGTATTTACCGTCGATCCAACCTACAAACCATGAAGCGCCTAATATCTTAATTTCACAATCACTTTCAGAAGTAAGATTCCATTGACCACGGAATACAACGTAATAATCCTTACCTTCTTTGGGTATGTCGCGATACCACATGAATTTTGGTGCAGAATTTTCTGAGGCTTTTGCAAGTGCTGGAAATAGGAAGAAAAGAAAAGCGCATAAAAATAATCTTAATAAATTTTTCATGATATTATAAAACTCCTAATGATATAAATATACTAACTGCGAAATAAATATTTCTCTCTATTATCATTTCGATAGAGGGGAGAAATCTCACATATATTAAAAATTTCTCAGTCAAGTCCGCAGCAGATCCTTTGAAAGGACAAAGGAGCTATTTTGCAGAAACTTTACTATTTCAGCAATTGTTTACTAAGAATTGAAGAACGATCATTTTTTAATCAAAGAAGATCCCGCTCAGGGAAGCATTCAACCCACGAACTTGATCAATTCTAAATCGGACGGACTTATCATATTTAAAAACAAGATATTTCCCACCATAATAGTCTTGCACGATTTTTACCGGAACTATTAACTTTTTGGTTTGTAAATCAAACATTTCCACAGCAGTTCTTCTACCTCTTTTGTTCCAATCAACAAAATAGAGAGCAATCTGATAGGTATGCTTGCCTTTAATATTAATATCAACAGTCATCGTTTGATCACACGCTATATAATTGTTAGTATGAATACATCCGATATTCCGGGGAAAATAATTTTGAGCACTTGAAGCTGGCGCCCTTTCGTCCATAGTTCCTTCAGCCCATTGAAAGTTGATATTTTTATTGTAACTTACAGAACCTACATAAGACGGTAATCTTCTAAGATCGTTTGTTGAATCAATGTAATTGCATAGGATATAACCGGCAGCGCCGTAAATTCCACCCCAATTTCCGCTGGTTACTGAATCTTCTTTTACAAAGGTCGCTGCATATCTCCATGGAAGTTTTTTATAAACCGGAGTAGCTCCACTATATGAAACAGAAAAATTATATTTACCCGGTTGTACACCGGAAAAATATACAAACTCGTTGTCTTCATAAGCCTTTGCAATATTTTTTATCTTACTATATTTATGATCTTGCCAAACAAGCCTTCCATTTACATTAATACTCTCGATTTCCTTTTTCACTTTTGGAATACCTACTATTCCTAGTGTTCCCATTGGCGCATTTATGCTGCAAGACCCTGTAGTTACATTAAAACTTGCACTAATATCTCCGTGTGGTGTCAGAACTTTACCTGCAACCTTAGTTAAACTTCTTCCTAGATGAGGCAATATGCTATAAGTCGAAAAACCTGGGTTCGTAGGTTTAATTCCGAGCGTTTCTTCAGTAAGCCATTTTGTAACTCCCGCACTCCATGGATGACAAAGACTTGTATATCCATTTTGCCCATTGATCGGCGAATCATTTTTACCAAGTACCTTGTTCCATGAAGGTATATATACCTCAAAAAAAGTTGTGCCTCCATATTTTATCTGACCGCCCCAATCATCTCTAATAGTGCTAATAGCATCATCAAACTTTCCCATCCTAGCCATAGCTTGTATAATAAAATATTCATTAAATGGCGCATAAGAAATTCTATTGACACGGTCGGAAAACTCTTTGGCATAGAGTACTTTCTGTTCTTTTGTCGTTGTAAAACCTGCATTCACAGCATCGGCTTCCGCATGGAGTCCAAAAGAACTGTACCAGTCTCTGTTTTGTCGTAATTCATTAATCTTACCGTCTGCATATTTTTTATACTTTTCATAAAGATCAGTTCGCCCATATTCTTTCATAGCTATTGCAAATTCCCGCCATGTTCTTATTGAAAGCATTTTATATGCATTTTCTGCTTCTTTACAATTGGGATTTTCAAAATAGGAACCCAATCGTTCGTCTCCTCCATAGAACCCAAGATTAGGGTTTGTTCCATAATGACTATAAGCTGTGTCGAGCTTTGCGCATGCATTGGTTATATAATTCCCAAGTGTTGCGGTATCCCCTGTATAGTTATAATAGTCAATAAGGCTCAATACCCAATAAAGTGAGTAGCTTGCTATTCCGTTATCTTGCTTAGAAGTATTTCCTAAATTCTTTTTTACAAAACTATAATTTCCGAATGCTACCATAGAGGCGGCTTGAGAGGGATAAGCGTCGCCTGTCCAAGAAAATCGGTCACTTCGTTCCATCAGGATAGCTCCAAAATAATCTTTTTCAAGATTCAGTTTAACAGTGTAAGCACCGGTGTACCAAATCCGCGTTAATAACGAATCACTGCAGGAGAAGCTGCCATTGTAATTAGTAGGTTTAATTTGGCACACTAACCTAATACCAGTAATATGCCAGGGCTTTGAAAATTTTCTAACATGAATCCAGCCAAAGCGCACGCCTTCGTACAGTTCTTTATTCAATTCCAGGCGGTAAGTGTTGCCATATTTTACCGGTACCAATGTCTTTACAGGGTTTTGTGCCCCTGCGTTAACAACTGCCGGCTCATTGTATTCGCTTATGCTCATCTCGACTGAGTCTGAGTCAGCAAGGTCCGGAGAGTCGAATTCTAACCAGGCAGCACTCTCAACTCCAAAGTCAAACATAATCGAGCCGGTTCCTGTCACGGTTACGCTTGGACTATCTGATGTTAAAGAATTAAGATTGGAAAATGAGGAAGAATTTTCCGTTGTTACTTTAACAGGTTTTAGGGTATATATTTCTAATCCATCTGCTGATTTTGGATCACTCCATCTATATCTCACCAATGGATCGGGCGATTCCGGTACCACACTACCGGAAAAGTTACTTGAATTGATATATGGGTATGGTTCCTTTTTAGGAGAATGTCCGCCAAAACTTTGGCAATATATTTCATTGTCAATTAATCCAATCGTTAATAAAATAAGAGCAAGTTTTAATAAAAAATTCATATTACTTTTCCAACTCCATAATATCATAATGATTGCTCCCTAAAAAGCTTGAAATTTTATATATTAATTTCTCACTTATCAGGTGGGATTAAAGGCAGATTCAACCAAGCTAAACCAATGTCACGGTTCATGTGGCTCTTTACACCGGGAGGGATTTCAGAGGCACCATTGCCATCGTAAAATATTGCAAGTCTATTACTTACCTGAACCACGGATGGCAATCCGATAATATGCTTTGACCATTTACAATTCTGTGGATCTAATACCACTGCTTTGTTTGCCGGATTCCATTTGTTTATGTCTTTACTCCAATAAACCCAAATAGCATCCGTATATTCAAGTCCATCCTTTATACCGACATGATTCGTAAAAAGAAAATATGTGTTATTGGCTTTCTCAAAGTACAATGAAGAATTCTCCACCTGTTCTTCCGGTGGTACAATCGGCTTCACGTCTATTTTCCATTGACCTTCAAGATCGCCGGTACGGGCAATGCTTAATGTACGTAAAATCTTTGGAAAGCTTGTAGAGGCTGAAAAAAACATAAGATATTGACCATCGTGCTTTACTATATAACCCGGGCTGGTAGTTGCTGAATAATAGGTGCCGGCTTTAGGTTTAAACGGAGTAATATTGTAATGTTTGATCCATGGACCTGTAGGCGATGTACCTTCCGCCTCCATCGTCAAATAAGGAAATGCCGGGATATAGTCCGGTGCTGGTGTAGTATGTGGGGTGCCCAAATAGAACATATGCCACTTAGTACCATCAAAATAAACTGTCCCATATGAAGCAGAAGCACAATCATTACTCCCTGGTTTACCAAATTGCAAAACAGGACCTTTTGCCGACCAGTTCACCAAATCCTTACTTACTGCCAAACACGCAAGCCAGCCTTTTGGTCCCGCTCCATCATAATGCATGTAATAAGTATCCCCGTATTTCCAAACCCATATATCACGCGCTCCTAAATAATCACAACTATCAGGACCATCTCCATGTCTGTAAACCACTCCTTGGTCAATTGCTTCCAAACGATATTTCGCCGATGGTCTGTTATCTGAATATGTTCTCACTTCCTTTGCAACTAATACCTTTGATCCTTTAGCAAATGATGTTGACTTACTTTTTGTAGCTCCTTGCTTATTGCATCCAAACACAACCCAAAGGAAAGATAAAATTACAATTACCCATTTATACTGTCGGATTATACTCGTTTTTGAAATATGTAACGTTTTCAAATATATTTTCCTCCTAAATTTTTAAGTTCATTTACACATTGTTAAAATATTTCAGACAAAAACCATAATCTCTACACCGGATTTTCATTTGGAGTAATGGAATTAAGAGACTTTTTTGCATTATTCCAATATTCCATTATTCCAAATGGAACTCCTGCATAAGGTGACATATTAATCTTTCTCTATAGAATTTCCTTTAAAATACACGGAATAATCTGCCGTCTCCCTTATCAAGCTGTAATTTTATTTTTCCCTTTTTTGCTTTAAAAACTATCGGATCTTTTTTCTCAGATTTTGATACTTCCATAAAACCTTTTACTTTTTCAGAAACTGAGAGGGTAAAGTTGATTTTCTTTTCATAATTCCGATTGACAAGCAGCAAATACGGATGCTCAGATTTATCTTGAAAATATCCAACAACCATAGGTCCGCCTTTAATATCTTTAATATAAAAATCTTCAGGTAATGGTTGGGTTCCCTTGGGTAATGGTTCTGTATGATATACCTCAATTGAATTGAGTTGTTCGATAATGGTTTCGAGGGAATGAATTTCTGCATTCACTCGTTTAGCTATGTTATATAAATATGTTCGTTTCCCTTTAGTATCTAATATGGCTGTCCTAAAATCTTCGGCATTAGAATGCGGCAGAGCATAGGTAAAATACTGAAGACCTTTTGCACCATATGCAAGATCGCTATATAATTGCAATCTAATCCATGATTCCTTTGGTTGCGGATAAGGTGGATAAATCTGACAACTCATTGTAAACGCCCAGAATGGAACTCCTGCCTTAAGCGCTGCTTCACGAATGACTTCCATATTCTGATAGTATGTGTCTCTAAAACCTGTATTTAAAAAAGGGTAATAATCGTACGATAGGAACTGAGGTTGAAACACTTGTATATATTTGTCAACATATTCCTGATAAGTCTTTGTTCCTAATTGTTTATCATTCGCGTAGTCAGGTAAAAGATTCGCATAAACTATGTGTAATGAATCATGCAAAGAAATTTGTTTTTTAATTATTGCCATGTTTCTAAAAGTTGCAGCATTAGGCTCATCTACTATAAAATATCCCAAAAGTGCCGGAAAGTCTTTATAATCCCGTACGACCTGATCTAATTTCTTTAACGCCGCTTCATCGACAGGTTTTCCAGGTTGTATCCGATTATCACCAACGATCAGTTTTATACCAACCTGCTGTGCCAGGTCTAATGCTTTTTTGTTTAGTTCATAAGTACCCAAATCCGAAAAATTGACAGTAAATCCAGCATCAGCTAATTCTTTGAAATGAGTAATGTCGAGTTGGTCTGCCGTAAGACCATACCAGGTCATAATAGGGAATGATGCTGAACGCCGAATTGATTTTCGCAACTGCTGACTTTGTCCATGCCCGATAAAATTTACAGCAATAAAAAGCAACACTATAGTCCACTTGATTACAAACGTATTTTTCATATTTTCCTTTCCTTTTACAAAGATATATTTTTATAATAGTTATATTTTCATTTTGCAAATGCAATAAACTTAGCTTCGCCTTTATCAAGTTTCACAGTTAAATTATTTCCAGAAATATGCAATTCCATACCTGACTTTCCCCATATTTCGTATACATGTTTTTTATTCAGGTTAAGTTTTATATCAGCCCCATTCTTAAAGCTTGCATTGGCAACATATAACCCCTTCTGACCGTTCTTATCCATGCAGCCGATTACAATGCTGCCTGCGCCTGAAATGCTCTTTAATGGAGAATATTTTGTCTTTATATAATCACCCGTCAATGCTTCAGAAAAATAATTCTTAGGATTATAAAGAATTACACCTACATTCCTGAATTGTGAAAATGCTTTATCGAATGCGCGTATTTCTGAATTACATTGCTTGACTACATCGTATTCAAAAGTGGGTTGGCCATCCAGCGTAATTGGTGCGTCCTTCCATTTTTCTGGTCCTTCTCCTTCTTTATAACAATTTCGAAATGGAAAAGCGATTACTCCATCTCCCCCCATCGCTAAAGTCATATTCATCATCCACCTGTATTCATAAATATTAGGTGCTGGCTTTACATTGATATATCCCCAAGATTGGATAACATTCCAGAAAGGAATACCGGCTTTGTAGGCTGCTTTCCGTATTATTGAAAGGTTAGATAAAAATCCAAATAAATCCTTTGTACCAGTTCCACTGGAATTCCTAACAGCATTAGTTATAGGATAGTGATCATAACATAAAAGTTTTGGTTTTACTATCTCAATATATTTAGAAACATATTTTTCATAAGAATCAGCGCCTAACTGTTCCGGACTTGCATAATTTGGGAAAAGACATGCCAAGTCGAATTTACCGTCAGGCAAAACAGATTCGCTAACTTTTTTTATTCGTGCAAGCTTTTCAAAATCTTTGGCAGAGGGTTCATCCATTATATATAAACCGCTAAATTCAGGAGATTGAAACAGTTTCCCTAAAAACTTTTTTAATGTGTCAGGATTATCAATATTAAAATTCATAGGAGGTATAACGACCAATTTAATATTATTGGTTTCAGCTCTCTTTAATATCCAATTACGAAATTCATTATTCGGTAAGTCTACAACCGCCTGATTAAAACCAGCTTGTGTAAGTTCCTTGAAAACAGTTTTCATATCAACATATTCATTATTTTTAGTACCAATGAAAGGACACCACGTTCCAAGAATAATATGTGGACTATCTTCTGTATTTATTATTACACTATTTGAACATCCGCTAAAGATTAGGCTAAGTGAAAGAATAGAAAAAAGAATGAATGCAGTTAGCTGATTTACTAACCTGACAGTACATTGCGGCATACTTCTGACGAAGGATGAAAATATTTTCTTTATCATCTTTACCTCAATTAAAAATTATTTGTTTGTAAGAAGACATGAGTGCTTGATTATTTTGGTTGATGCATCATCAAGTTATTGAGTATTTCTTCCACTTTTTCAATTGGTGCAGACTCAGTAAGATAACTTTGCCCCTTACCGTTATAATCCCACTTATGGAATCCGCCTTCTTCAACGATTATCCTGCCTGTTTGTAAATTAAATAACGGCTTGTAACCTTTAATTGCTACCAGCACTGCAATTTCATCCCAGCCCATTCTTCCTTGTGCATCATCAAGCAACTTAGGAATACAAATACTAAAGGCATGTAAGCACAAGTCATAGCACGACGAAAACCGGGAATCATATTTGCGCCTGCTCCATGAATTGTTAAGCCATGCAATGGATCATGCAAAGAAATTTGTTTTTTAATCATTGCCATGTTTCTAAAGGTTGCAGCATTAGGCTCATCTACTATACAATATCCCAAAAGTGCAGGAAAGTCTTTATAATCCCGTACGACCTGATCTAATTTCTTTAACGCCGCTTCATCGACAGGTTTTCCAGGTTGTATCCGATTATCACCAATGATCAGTTTTATACCAACCTGCTGTGCCAGGTCTAATGCTTTTTTGTTTAGTTCATAAGTACCCAAATCCGAAAATTTGACAGTAAATCCAGCATCAGCTAATTCTCTAAAATGAGTAATGGGGAAAACCTCTCAATGCCTTACACCACGCTACTTCAATTTCCCAAGGGTAGCGCAACTTCAGTTATACAGTAATTTCTTACTTGCCGGGTGGAATTAATGGCAAATTTAACCATGCTAAGCCAATGTCACGGTTCATGTGACCATAGCCCGGAGGAAACTTAGAGGCGTCTAAGCCATCGTAAAATATTGCAAGTCTATTTCCTACCTGAATCACAGCAGGTAATCCTATAATATGCTTAGACCATTTACAATTGTGTGAATCTAATACCACTGCTTTGTTTGCCGAATCCCATTTGGTTATGTCCTTACTCCAATAAACCCAGATGGCATCCGTAAAGCCATCATCAATGTGATCAGTAAATAGAAACCATGTCTGGTTAGCTGGTTCAAAATAGAGACTGGAGTTTTCACAGGCATTTTCACTTTGTGCGTGCAATACCGATATTACCAAAAGGTCCTTTCTTCGTTTTTGCGCTAGAACCTCCCCAACTAAAAAACATTAAGTACTCAACGCCAGATTTAACAATCATCCCTGGAGAGGCATTCAAATTCGAATACGCTCTGTAATTGGCAGCGGATATATCGCTGGGCCGAAACGGAACCACTGCCGGCTCTTTCACCCATGGACCGCTTGGGGAATTGCTTTTTGCCATCATGGTCAAATAAGGAGGTGACGGTATATACTCCGGCGCAGCGGTAGCGTGGGGCGTCCCTAAGTAAAACATGTACCATTGGTTCCCATCGAAATAGGTTGTCCCATAGGAAGCTGAAGCGCAATCATCACTACCTGGTTTTCCTAACTGCAAAACAGGACATTACTATAAAAGAATATTTTTATAAAATCCATATCTGTACTCTTTCATAATTATTATAAAATTAGTTTACATTTATTCGCCCATTCTTTGATATAAAATGATAACTACCGGAACCGATCTTATAGACAGCTCTACCACTTTCTAGTTTTACAAACTTCACACCTTCGGACTTCGAAGCCTCTCTTCCACTTTCTGTTACATCGCCTTCTTTTTCTGCAGGAACATATATGGTCGCTGTTGTGTTAGCAGGAATGCTTATCTCCCAATTAAATTTACTCCCTCTTATATGCCATTCACTTTTAATAGGCCTGTACTTTGATAAATATCCTGCTTTTGCAAATCTTAAATTGCCAACAGGATATGGTTTCATTATAATCTCCTTGTATCCGGATTTGCAAAACCGGATTTAATTCCCCCAATGTCTTCATAATAATAAACAAGGTTATCAAAAACTTTGTTACTTATTTCTTTACTGTGGGAACGGAGGCTTTTTTGAAGGAAACCTTAATCGTATAATCTTTTGTAACATGAGCAAATGAATATTGCGTGCCTTGAAAGGTTACCGGCTCGCCGTTCACGAGAACAGTATCAATTTCATATCCATCATCTGCATTAATATTATAGGTCTGTCTGTTTCCGTATGCAACCGAAACGTTACCGTAAGGGGAAATGATCCCGTTTTCGCCAGCAGTAGCAGTAATAATATTGGTGCATGTTCCTACATTATTCCAAAGCGGGTTGTTTCCAGGCACATAAGGAATCAACTTAAAATCATTCACTACATTCAGCCATGTAGTGTAATTCTCTCCATGTTCGCCTGCACTTGCGTAATCGACCAGCGACACGGTTTTCCCGGCGGTAGTTTTTACTAAACCATAAAACCAAAAATCTTTATTTTCTTCAAAAACGATTTTCTCCACAGTCGAAGCCTTCAGTTCATAACCAGAAACTATAGAGGTATCCAAATCCATAGCTAAAAGAATTGGGCCGTAATAGATGGAAGCTTTACCTAAACATTTATCGTCGCCAACCCAAAAATGAATCGCCATATCAAACTTAATCTCTATGACATCGCCCGTCTGCCACACGCGGTCTATCACATAGTAAGCACCCGGCATAACATTGGCGCAAGCTTCACCATTGACCTTGACCACTGTATTTGCTGACCAAGTCGGAATGCGCAGGTTAAGCTTAAATTGCTCACTTTTATCCATTGTGAAGGTGATTTTATCTGTCCCGTTCTTGGGATACTCTGTCTCTTGTAAAATCTTAATGCCGGTTCCCTTAGGTGTTTTTGTCTCCGCATTCGACGACCCATAATAGTTAAGGTACAGATTTTCCGCGTCGGTCAATACCGCCCATTCAGTTAACTGGCTGATACCTCTGTTCCCGTTGGCTTGGCAACAGCTAAGTTGTTTACCTCCCTCGAAGCCATGTCCTGCCAGTGTGATTAAGGCTGATATTCTGGAGCCGTTGGAATAGTTCATATAGATAAAATCATGGTCACCAAGAAGGCTGCCCAGTGCTGCGTTATAGTAGGCAATTTCAAGTTCATCGGCCACATATGAAATCTTGCTGACCTTTAGATATTCGGTTGAATATGCCATCCAAGCCACAGTGGCACACGTTTCGCTACCGTTGCCGTATACATTTCCAGTCGAACCCTCTCCCGTACCAAAGCTTCCGGTATTATGTCTGTCATACTGTATAATGCTCCACCAGTAATGCTCCAAAGCCTTATAATACTCTTGGTTCTTAGTTATTTGATACAAAGGCGAAAGCGTCATAAGCGTGTGCAGGCTTTCCCATCTCGTTTGGTTCGATTGGTAAAACGCCTTTTCCTCCTTCGCCGCTCCAAGCCAGTCACAGGCGAGCATCGTCTTAGTGTAAAAGTCATAGTATTTAAGCTTCCACTCATTCAAAACAATGCGCTCGCACGCCTCAAGATACTTTTGATTACCGGTTTCTTGATACAAAATCGCGAAAGCATCACTTATTGCAAAATTACACTCTGCCCAGTTTTGGGAAACAAACGTCTGATTTTCCGTAATAAAGAAATTATAAATGCAGTCCGCGGCCTTGATTGCGACATCAAGCGCGTCTTGGTTGCCGGTTGCTTTATACCATTGATATAAACCATAAATGCAGTGGTATTGTCCCCATGTATCCCACTTGTTCGTATCCAAATTAAATCGCGTGCTCGTAGACCATGGACCAAGGTATCCGTCAGCTCCTTGAACTGACTTAAACATTTGAACCATCTTATTTCCTGCTGCCAGTGTACCTGGATTGCGGAACGCACGATATGTCTGAGCCATGCCGGTGAGTATTTTACCCGGGAATTCGCCGTGCCACATACACTTGGCTAGAGTATTACTATCCGGGTGGGCAAAAGCTTCAAACATGTTTGGATTATCTGCAAAGACGTGTTGAAGCCATGCGGAATCGTTCGCCGCAAGTCTCTTTCCGGCGTAGCCACCCAGATTTAAATTGGTTAGGTAATTTTCACTGGCACTAAGTGCCGGAATCGCAAATTTAGTTACAGAAGCTGATTTTTGAGAAAAGCCATCGTTCCATAATAAGATAAACATTAAGAAAACAATTTTAATTATTATGATTGATGATTGTTTTTTTGACATTATATAAAGCTTTTTCTATGCTTATTAATTTATTGTCTTATTTTTAATACTTTGATTCTTTGATATAAAATGATAACTGCCCGAACTGATCTTATAGACCGCTCTACCATTTTCTAGCTTTACAAACTTCACTCCTTCCGCCCTGGAAGCCTCTCT
>JAJYOQ010000570.1 GCA_021796135.1 Bacteroidota bacterium | reverse complement strand
TTATTGACTTGTCTTTTCTTCTGGAAGACTATTTGAAAGAAATACAAAAATAATAATTGAAATTATTAGGAGATTAAATATTAATATAAATATCAATAAAATAATAAATTATAATTTCTTTTTATTATTTTAAAATGATGAAAAAGAAAATTTACGCAATATTAATATCATTTTTATTTTCAGTTATTTTATGGATATCCATTTCCTTATCAAGTGATTATTATGCAACATTTGATGTTCCTGTTAATCTTCTTGACTTCCCGCCCGGATATTCCAATGGATCACCTTTACCGCAAAGTGTAAGTATAAAGATAAAGGGTAAAGGATGGAAATTACTATCACTTTTCCTAAATGCGACATCTGATTTTACTATCCCCATTAGATATGAATACGGAAGACATTTTGTAAATCTTTCCAGTTATATTTCTGATAATTCTTGGCTTACTAATGATGTTGAAGTCATTAGCATTACCCCGGATACCCTTTCTTTTTTTATTGAAAAATCGTTTACCAAAAAAGTGCAAATTATTCCAAATGTTAATCTTGAATTTAGGAATGGTTATGGGTTGGCTTCAAAAATTGAAACATTTCCGGAATCTACAGTTGTATATGGACCTTATAGCTATCTGAAAAATATAGATACAATTAAGACTGAGTTGATTGATATTTCAGACCTTGAAACTAAAAAAGTAGTGCAGACTAATTTGGAAAAGATATCCGGTATGCAGTATCAAAATAAAAATGTAAAAGTTTTTCTAGATGTTCAAAAGATTGTTGATAGAAGCTTTGAAAATTTGGAAGTCAAAGTTATTAATGCTCCTAATAATATAAATATTATGTTATTGCCGAATAAAATTACTGTCGGATTACGCGGCGGTGTAGATATATTAGGCAAAGTCGATACAAGTCAAATTAAGGCAATCATAAACTATAGGGATATTGTTGCCGATTCGCTTGATAGTGTATCCCCAATGATAATTTGTCCGGAAAATACTACTTTGATTTTTACAAATCCGGTAAGACTTAGATATGTGCTTAAAAAATTTAATTGATTAATGAATTTTAATAGGAAAATATGTTTATAACATTTGAAGGCATTGACTTTTGTGGCAAGTCAACTCAAGTCAGAATGCTAAATAAGTATTTGACTTCGAAGAAAAAAAAAGTTAAAATTATTCGAGAACCTGGAGGCACTACCATATCCGAATTAATTAGAAAGCTCCTTCTTGATAAATCACATAAGAAAATGTCAATAGAAACAGAGATTTTCCTTTTCTCTGCAGCTCGAGCGCAACTAGTTAAAGAAAAAATCAATTATTATCAAAAAATAGGCACTTATGTGATTTCCGACAGGTTCCATGATTCTACTACTGCATATCAAGGGTTCGGTAGAGGTATTCCTCTTGAAACTGTTGAAAAAATAAATCATCTTGCAATCGGAGAAAATATACCTAATCTAACTTTTTTTTTGGATATTTCCGTTGACGAATCCGAAAATAGGAAAAATAAAAAAAATAATTCTAAGCTGGATAGAATAGAATTGGCAGATAAAATATTTTTTGAGAAGGTACGCTCTGGCTACCTATATTTATCGGATAAAGAAAAAAGATTTATAAAAATAGATGGCTGCTTGTCTAAAAAAGAAATTCATCAACAAATAATTGAAGAAATAGAACTCTATGAAAATCATTGAAATGATAAATAATATAAAAATAAAAAAAATTATAATTGCACTCTTCTTATTATTCATATTTTCCGGATTTTTTACCGGTAAAGATGATGTCTATTTTCAAATTGAAAAAAATATTGATTTATTCGGCAGGGTATATAAAGAAGTTTCATTTAATTATGTCGATAATATTGATCCTCAGGAGTTTATGCTAGCGGGTATTAAAGGAATGCTCGGAGCTTTAGATCCTTATACAATTTTTATCGATGGTAATAATAAAGAAGATTTTGATTTAATTACTAACGGAAAATATGGTGGGGTCGGAATTTCAATTGGTGTCAGAGGGGATTTAGTTACCGTAGTTGAAGTATTTGATGGTTACTCTGCACAAAAACAAGGAGTTAGAGTCGGGGATAATTTGATTGAGGTCGGAGGGAAGAAAATTACTCCTGAAAATGTAAATGAAATATCCTCATTAGTAAAAGGAGCCCCAGGTACTATTATTAATATTAAAGAATTTAGAGACAACAAAAAAGATACCCTTAGCTTTAATCTTGTAAGAGAAGAAGTTATTGTAAAAAGCTTAGCTTATGCTGGCTTTTATCCTAAAAACAGTAATAACGTTTATTTGAGATTAACAAATTTTAGCAGATCAGCAAGCGATGAGGTAATTACTGCATTAAAAAAATTAAAAGCGGAAAAAGAAATTAAGTCAGTTGTCATAGATCTTAGAGGTAATCCAGGCGGATTATTAGATGTTGCTGTAAATATTTGTGAGAACTTTCTGAAATCCCATCAATTGATTGTATCAACAAAAGGAAGGGATGAAAATAGCAAAAAGAGCTATTATTCAGAGCAAGAACCAATACTTGGGGATTGCAAATTAGCAATTTTAATTGATGGCGGTTCAGCCTCTGCTTCGGAAATCGTTGCCGGAGCTATTCAAGACCATGATAGAGGTGTAATTATTGGCACAAAATCCTTCGGTAAAGGTTTAGTCCAAACAATTACTCCGCTTGATTTCAATACCTCATTAAAAATTACGACTGCAAAATATTATACCCCCAGCGGTAGATGTATTCAGAAAATTGATTATGCAAATCATAATAAAGCTGTAGTAGAAGTTGATACTGTTGTAAAAAATAAGTTTTTTACTGATAATAAAAGAGATGTTTATTCAGCTGGGGGTATTACTCCTGATAGTACCGTCCCTTATCCGGATGAAGGAAATATTATTAAAGATTTACTCGCTAAAGGAATATTTTTCCAGTTTGCGGATTATTATTATTATGCAAACCCTAAGGATGACTTTTATTCAATCAATAATCAGAAAATTTTTGATGATTTTAGGACTTACCTTAATAAAAATAAATATATTTATAA
>JAJYOQ010000569.1 GCA_021796135.1 Bacteroidota bacterium | reverse complement strand
GGAATCTGTTGAAGGCTCAACTAAGATGGCGCGGTATTCCTTTATCGGTAAAAATCCTGAAAGAATTATTGCTAATAAAGGTGCTAATATAGTCGAGAAGTCTGATGGTGTCGTTTCTAAGACTAATAAATCAATTTTTGAATTTATCAGAGAAGAAATTAAAAAATATAATCAACCAAAGATTGATGAACTGCCTGATTTTACGGGAGGCATCGTTGGTTATCTTGGTTATGAAAATGTTTCACTGATTGAAAAAGTAATTAATTTCAACAACAACGATTCGGAAAATCCCGACTCAATTTTCGGAATTTATAATACCATTCTCGCTTTCGATCATTATAAACATCAAATCATCTTAATATCAAACGTTAAAATTGATGATAAAACAGATATTGAAAAATCTTATCATACTGCAAAGCAAAATTTATTGCAGCTTCGTAATGAGTTAAAAAGACCTGCCGAATACATCTCAAATTTTACACTTCAAGGAGAAATTAACGAAAACTTTGACCCAAATGAATTTTACCAGCAAGTGGAATCGGGAAAAAAGAATATTATCGAAGGAGATATTTTCCAGATCGTCCTTTCAAAAAGATTTTCATCAAAATTTGACGGCGACTTATTGAATGTCTACAGGGCTTTAAGAATTATTAATCCTTCGCCTTACATGTATTATTTAGAGTTTGAAAGTGATTTCTCAATTATAGGCACATCTCCGGAAGATTTGGTAAAAGTTAAGGATAAAAAAGTACAGACTCTTCCGATTGCAGGGACAAGAAAACGCGGTAAGTCGGCTGAAGAGGATTTGATTCTCGAAAATGATTTATTGAATGATCCGAAAGAACTTGCAGAACATTCTATGCTTGTTGATTTAGGTAGAAACGATCTCGGTAGAGTTTGCGAATACGGTACTATTAAGGTTACCGAAAAAATGAAAGTTCTAAAGTATTCTCACGTAATGCATATGGTATCTAAGGTAGAAGGAATTTTGGCTGAGGGTAAGGATTCTGTAGATGCTTTAATGTCCTGTTTTCCGGCCGGTACAGTATCCGGAGCGCCTAAAATCAGAGCAATACAATTAATTGATAATTATGAGAAACAACAGCGCAATGTCTATGCGGGCGCCGTAGGCTATTTTGATTTTTCAGGTAATCTTGATATGTGCATTACTATCAGAACACTATATTCAAAATTGAATACGATATACTGGCAGGCTGGCGCCGGAATAGTTGCAGACAGCGTTCCGCAACTTGAAGCAAAAGAGATTAGGAACAAATCGGCGGCAATGGTTAATGCTCTTAAATATGCGGAGGTTATAGATGAAAATATTGGTGATTGATAACTATGATTCGTTTACGTACAATCTTGTACAGCTAATCGGAGCATTTAAGAATGAAATCGTCATTAAAAGAAATGATGAGATCGATGAAGAGGCAATTTCCGAAATTCATCCTGATAAAATTTTAATCTCACCAGGTCCCGGAAGACCTGAGCAATCGAACATGTCTCTTAAGGCAATATATAAATTCGGTAAGAATGTACCTGTTCTGGGGGTTTGTTTAGGGCATCAAGCTATCGGATATATTTACGGCGGATCGGTTGTAAAGGCTCCAAAGCTTATGCACGGAAAGACTTCAAGTATAAAGCATGATGGTAGGACGATATTCAAAAATATTTCACAAAATTTTGAAGCTACACGATATCATTCACTAATTATCGACAAAGAATCTTTGCCACAGTCTTTGGAAATTTCAGCAGAGAGTGAAGACGGAATAGTTATGGGTATAAGGCATAAAGAGTACCCTGTGGAAGGTATTCAATTTCATCCGGAATCATTTTTAACTAACGAAGGAAGTAACATAATCAAAAATTGGTTGGCATTATGATAAAAGAATATCTACAAAAAGTAATGGAAAAAGAGGATTTAACATTGGAAGAATCTTATTCCGCAATGGGCGAGATTATGAGCGGAGAAGTTAATAACTCTCATCTTGCAGGATTTCTGATTGCACTGAAATCAAAAGGTGAATCTCCTACAGAGATTGCTGGGTTTGCTAAAGCCATGAAGGAAAAAAGCATCAAGGTTAATTGCGATGATGAGAATGTTACAGATGTTTGCGGGACGGGCGGTGATAATTCCGGAAGTTTTAATATTTCAACAGCAACTTCCTTTGCCGTTGCTGGAGCCGGGGTAAGAGTGGCAAAACACGGTAACCGTTCTATTTCAAGTCAGTGCGGCAGCGCCGATGTTTTGCAAGAACTGGGGATAAATATAAATCTCTCAAAAGAAAAGTCGGAAGAAGCATTAAGGGAAGTTGGAATAGCTTTTTTGTTTGCCCCGAATTACCATCCGGCTATGAAATTTGCTGCGCCAGTCAGAAAAGAATTAGGAATCAAAACTGTTTTTAACATGCTTGGACCTTTGACTAATCCTGCCGGTGTAAAAAAACAAATGATTGGTGTTTTCGATTCTCGAGCTTCAAAGACCATGTCTGAGGCAGCTAAATATCTTGACCTAAAAAAAGTTTGCTTCTTGTGCGGAAGTGGAAAGTATGATGAAATTTATCTTGGTGATATTACGGAGGTTCATGAGTTCAATCAAGGAGAAGAAATAAAGTCATATTTTATTTCTAACGAGACATTTGGCTACCCTAAAATAAATTTTAGTTCAATAAAAGGCGGTACTCCGGCGGATAATGCCCGGATTATCTTAGATATTTTCGAGAATAAAAAAACAAACGGAGCGTATCACACAGTGGCAGCCAACGCTGCTTTGGCTCTTTATTCTGCCGACTTTTCCAAAGATTTGAAAGAGTGCCAGTATGCGGCAGAGGACTCAATAAAAAGCGGAGCCGCATTAGGTAAGCTTAATGAATTAAGAAAATTTAGTACAATAATTTCAAATTAATAGGATTTGCAGGAGTGAATTTTTTAGACACAATATTAAAGACTAAGAAAGAAGAAGTTAGAAAATTGAAGAAAGAATCTTCAATAGATTCGTTTCGTACTTCAGAATTTTTTAATTCAAAATCTCTTAGCTTTAAAAATGAAGT
>JAJYOQ010000568.1 GCA_021796135.1 Bacteroidota bacterium | reverse complement strand
AGAATACAATTCTTCCGCTTGATATAATTTTTGTTAATTCCAAAATGGAAATCGTGAAGATTCAAAAAAATGCTGTGCCGTATTCGGAAAAATCGCTACCGTCGGTTAAGCCCGCGCAGTATGTTGTAGAAGTTAATGCCGGGTACTGCGATAAACTTGGCATCAGCGAAGGCGATAAAATTGTTTGGAGAAGGGAATAGATCTTAGCGTAAGACGTGAAAGGTGAAACAATTTTGCGTTTAGTTATTTTATCAACACCATTTTTTTGGTTTGGTTGAAACTTCCCGCTTGCATTCTGTAAAAGTAAATACCGCTGGATAAATTACTTCCGTCAAACTTCACTTCGTAATTACCGGAAGATTTTTCTTCGTTAACAAGCATTGCAACTTCACGCCCAAGCATATCATAAACCTTTAATGTAACATGTTGTAAAGATGAGGCATGCCTCGTCTCTACTGGTATTGAAAATCTTATGATTGTTGTTAGGTTAAACGGGTTGGGGTAATTTTGAGACAAATGAAAATTATTCTCAATGCTTTTTGGAAAGTTAACATCGGTTGCTTTATCTATTACGGGAATGTATACATAAGGTGAATCTACGAGAATACGGAAGTATCTATCTGATGCAGAATAATGAAATTTATTAACGAGCTTATTCTGTTTGAGTGAATAAATGTAAAGCGAGTCGTTGTTAGTTGTTGAAAAGAATTTGCAGTTAACATCAGTGCCGTTGTTAGCGCCTATTGGGAGAATAATTTCTATAGCATCGAACGACAAATTATTCTTGTCAAAATGTCTTCTAACAAGATTTTGCCCTTCAAGATAATAAAGGTAATTATTTTGAACTGTCCAAAAGCCGGGCTGCGAACTGAAGATCACGGAATCAACCTTAACAAAGGTAGTATCGTTTAGGCGATCGATATAAAGTTTGTTTGACCAATCAAAACTTATAATGAATAATGAATCATCCAACATACAGCATTTAAGAGGCGCAATTGAAAACGGGGATTCCATACCTGGAAAATGAACCTTCTTCTTAATAATGAGATTATGTCGTTCATCAAAATTTATCAAGCCATATATGCTACCGTAATTAAAATCATGTATAGTTAAGAGAAAATCATCATTTATCTTTCCAACAATTTGGATTGCCCTTAATAAATTAGCTTTATCATTTAGTGAGTAAAGAGAATCAGATGTCATCAAATATCCGGCAGCGTTTAGATTGTTTGTCATTATAAATCCGCTGTTAGATTGTAATATCCGAGTCTTATCTGATAAATATACGCCAGTTCCGCACTCCGGGTAATAAGCGCCGAATATTGGAAGTTCGTTATTCTGAGTAACCCTTATCAATTTTGTTTGGAAAGAAGGGGGTGGACCATAAGGTAAGTAACTGCCGCTGTATGAAATTTTCTTAATAAAATATTGGCGGTTATTTTCTGTAAAGACATTCTCAAAACTTTCTTCTGTATATCCTGTCGACGTCGTTACGGATTGCCAATGTTCAACTTTATTAGTTGTATCAATTGTGTTTTGATAAAAGTTTATTCTTAATAAAGAACCCTCTTGAACTTTTTGTTGAGAATAAGCTCGTAGACATAGAACGAATAAAAACAACATTAGTGTGTTTGTTTTCATTTTACCCCCTAGCGTTGCTATTTGTAGCGAGTAAGAATGTTAAAGTAAGTGTACAATAAAAAATGTTCGGTTTTCACTTAGGTTTTCCCAGTGTTTGCGCCTTTATAACTTCAAAAATTATTCCCGAATAAAAATGCTGATTCGAAAGCAAAGATGCAATGCAAAATAATGGGAAGGTTAAAGTCAATAGATTCGTTCGATAAATTTATATACTGAAAATTACTTGAACCTTTATAAAAACTATACGAGGTTCAAGCCGTACACAGATTGTAGAGGAAGAATAAAATCAAGAATGGTAAATCACCCTTATAAGTTTACGGAGTTGTTTTGTAAAACAAAGATTAACTTTAAAAATGCTATCGCTTTTTATTAACTTTCATCATCCGAATGTAGACACTTAATTTTCTTGTTGCATTCGGAATTGGCTTTATTTAGTCATAAATGTGAGTTGTAACTATGGACTTCACAAGTAATAAAAATAATGTGATCTTAAATTCACTTGCAGAGGGAGTGCTCACTGTTGATAAAGATTTCAAGATCACTTTTTTTAATGAAGCAGCGGAAAGAATGACTGGTTTCAAGAAAGAGAAGGTAATTGGAAAATATTGCAAAAATGTTTTTAAATCCGAATTCTGTTTCTCAAACTGTCCTATTGCTAATGTTCTTCAAAACGGTAAAAACGTTTATGATGTGGATACGGCTATTCAATGCAATAGTGCAAATCCGTTATCTATTAGGTTGAACGCCGCCATATTGAGGGACGAAGAAAACATGCCGATTGGTGGGGTAATTTCTTTTAGAGACGTAACCATTCTTAAAAAGATAGAAAGTTTTTTGGAAAGCGACAGTTTGTTTATGGGAATGATCGGTAAAACAAAAGAAATGAAAGAGATATTCAAACTGATAGAAGAAATAGCATCTTCCGATGTGCCCGTGTTTATTCATGGTGAAACCGGCACAGGAAAAGAATTGGTTGCAAATGCTATTCAAGCGTTGAGCAAAAGAAAAGATAAAAATTTTGTAAAGGTTAATTGTTCGGTAATACCGCATAATTTATTGGCAAGCGAGTTATTCGGACACGTAAAAGGCGCATTTACCGATGCGCACAAAGATAGAATAGGAAGATTTGAGTACGCTGATAAAGGCACAATTTTTCTCGATGAAATAGGAGAAATGCCTTTGCAAATGCAACCGCAACTACTTAGGGTTATTGAAGAAGGTTCGTTTGAACGGCTCGGCGAAACAATCACGCAAAAAGTCGATGTTAGAATTATCAGCGGAACCAATCTCCCATTGCCTCAAAATAAAATCTAACCATAACTATACTACATTGACTCATAATAAAATCTGACTATTGTAATATTGAAAAGAACATTAGACGACTAAAAATTATATAGAACAAAATAAAGTAAGCA
>JAJYOQ010000567.1 GCA_021796135.1 Bacteroidota bacterium | reverse complement strand
TCTTTCCATTCTTGTCATGTATCCCAGCATCACATGATCAAGATTGTAATAGATTGAAATCATTATGCCTGCAACCGCTACTGGAAAAGATTCACTGAGATTTCTTCTCATAAATCCAGAATCTAGTATCGATCTTTCTTTATTTTCAGATCCAAATCCAGCATCCAGTATCAAACTTGTTTTTCTTTCATTCACTAATCCAGCATCCAGTATCAAGCTTGTTTTTTGTTCTCTTCCATTTTCAGTATCCAGAATCACTCGTCTCTTCTTCTTACTTCTGTACAAACCCAATAGCAGCAAAGAATTCAGAAAAGCTGTAGCAGTTATTATAGAAATTGCATAAACCAAATCTGTTTTGGCGGCAACTATAGTCACTATTAGTGCCAGATTAATAAGTGACGAAAATATTTGTGCGGTTGTTATAGGTAATGTTTTTTCCGTCCCTCTGAAGTACCATGATATATTGAATGCCTGCGCAAAAAAATGTCAACCCGTAAATCAGCAAAGCAATTCTGATTGTGCTTGTCGTTTGCAATAACATGACAAGAATGGAAAGAAGCGCATAGCTCGCGATCGCCAATAGAATTCTCGTTGCAATAACCTGGCTTACAAGAGTCTCACGATTTACTTGTAGCCGTGCAACTTCCCTACTCGCTATTATATCAGAACTGAAATTTACGATGAGCAAAAAATAAGAAGAGAATGCAACAACAAATGATATGATTCCAAATCCTTCGACAAGAATTACTCTGGCTAAGTAGACAAAGGAAATGAAATTTAATAGGCGGGAAATAACTTCCGAGATGGAGAGATTTATGATGTTGTATAAAATTAGACTTCTTTCCACAATATATTTCCCCGGTGATTCAGATACTTAATATGCATGACTATCCCCTCTTCTCACCAATTTGGACTTCAGTTTAGCTGGTGAGCCTATTAGAGAATATCTGCTTCGGTAAAAAAATATTTATTAAAAAGTGGAAAAATCTTTTGTATGTGACTTTACGTCAATTTCTTGAATGTATATCAAACCCCAATTTGAAGTTCCTTTATAATCCTACAATCCGCGCCTTTTGCGCCAGCCCCGCCTTGGCGGTGGTCCCGATGCCGTTAATCGGGAATCAATCCACGAATCCTTCATTCATCAATCCTTAAAGGAACATAGGAAAAATTGTTCTTTCGGTTTTTGCGTAATTCAGACTGATCAAATAATTCTTCTCAACCCCTATTCTGCTGCAAATATCTTCAAGTTTGGATAAATCTTTTTCGACGGCTTTTGACTTAACTTCAAATGCTATTTTTTTGTCGAGTATAAAATCGATTTCGGCGGTATTTCTTTTATTGTAAAATGATAGCTCGCCATATAAGCTTAATTGATTGGCAACCGAATTTTCAAAAAGTTGTCCGTCATTTACTCTGCCAATTACATTCAATAAACCGTTATCTGCAAAATATACTTTCTTACCGCCAGCGACTGACCGATCTATACTCGCGCTAAATTTCGGAATAAGCTTTATAAAAAACACCCCCTGTAAAAACTCCAGATAATTATATAATTTAACTCTGTTAATTCCGGATTCGGAAGATAATTTTGTTATATCGAGCATGTTTCCGGTTCGCGGAACCAACAATAAGATTAAATCCCTTAATTCCCGAATATCCTTTATATCGGAAAGCAAACGAATATCTTTTTCAAAAAATGAAGCAAAAATATTCCGTAAGACTTCTTTTTTTATTTTTATATCGGTAGTAGTAACAACTTCAGGGAACCCGCCATACTCCAGGAAGTCCGCATAATCCTGTTCATATTTCTTATATTCAAGCAAAGAATATTCTTTTAATTTACCTTGTATGTCTTTCTCCTGATCTTGCTCTTGATCTTGATCATGCTCTTGCTCCTGATCATGCTCTTTAAAAAACAAATATTCCTCAAAACTCATTGTAGGCAATATAAAAAGGAATTTCCGCCCGCTTAAAGATTCCGGGAATAGATTTTTCAAATAATAATTTGATGATCCTGTTACAATAAACTTAACTTTATATTTGTCAATTAGATATTTAATTATTCTGGTAATTTCTGGAAGGTTCTGAATTTCGTCAATAAATACAAATAATCGCCCCTTTTCCGCCCCGCTCCCCTTCAATAGACTTTTATATATTGCATCATAATCAGTATTTTCAAAATGCAGCATGTCCAAAGGATTATCAAAATCAAACCATAATTTAGGAAAGCGTACTTCCTCGTAAACTTGTTTCATCAAAGTTGTCTTACCAACCTGCCGCATCCCGGTTATTACCAATGCATTCTTATGATCCAGATATTTTATTAGACTATGATAAAGAAATCGTTTCTTCATATTTGTAATATATTTTTTACAAATCTACGCATATTCGTATCAGATATGAAACACAATAATCCTATCCTATTCCCATCACTCCATTTTTCCAACATTCCATCACTCCACTTCTCCAACACTCCATCATTCCACCCCTCCATTATTCCAAAACTCCATCACTCCATAACTCCACATCCATCACTCCATTATTCCCAAACTCCACTTCTCCACCGTTCCTTTTTTAAAAGTTCCATTAATGAATTTCCTGATCCCAGGTTCCTTCTTTTCTTTTTAACTGCAAAGATTTAATTAAATTAAGTAGTTTATTTTCTACTGAATAGTGCGATTTGTCTAATTCTTCAAATGTTTCTTCATTAATTTGCTTTATACATTTTAGACCAATAATTCTGGTCATTAATTCGCCTGATGAACCTAAAGAAATACTAAGAAACTGTAAATATTCATTTATTGATCTACGACAATAACCTTCTGCAATATTTGAAGAAATAGATTGTGCTGCATCTAGTATCTGGGCTTTTAATTTAAAATCCAACCTATCAATTTTTAATAGAATATTATTGACTAGCTGAAACAAATTAATCGCATCATTCCAAACATCAAGCTTCATATAACCGCGATTAAGATTCTTTCTCTCTGTGTACCCCATCATTCCATTATTCCACTACTCCATCACTCCACATCCATCACTCCATTTTTCCAAC
>JAJYOQ010000072.1 GCA_021796135.1 Bacteroidota bacterium | reverse complement strand
GTGATATGAGACCTTCCCGAGTGCAGAAGCTTTCAAGGTATCCCTTTTGTAATTTATTATAAAGATGGAAAAGTTGTAAAAGCTACCAGTAGCATTCAATCTAAAGAAAAAATAACTGAAATTCTAGATGCAAATTTTGGAAAAAATTAAAAATGGAAAACCATTTTAGTGCAATAGTAATTGGAGGAGGAGCTGCCGGTTTAACTGCCGGCATCTACCTTTCCCGTGCAAAAGTGAAAACCCTTATTCTTAATGAAGGAACTATCGGTGGACAGATGGTTCTGACTCATGAGATAGCTAATTATCCGGGTGTAGAAAACATTAGCGGCTATGACCTTGCTCTTAATATGAAATCTCAGGCTCAAAAATTCGGCTGCATTATTAAATCAAATCTTAATATCACTGACCTCGATTTGCAAAGTGAATTAAAAAAGATTACCGTTAATAATAAAGATATTTATACCGCAGATGCGGTAATTCTTGCAACCGGAGGAAAATCCCGAACTCTTGACGTTCCCGGTGAAGATGATTTTAAAGGAAAGGGAATTTCTTATTGCGCAACCTGCGACGGAGATTTTTTTCGTGATAAAGAAATAATTGTTGTCGGAGGAGGTAATTCGGCTCTGGAAGAAGCTGTTTCACTTACTAAGTATGCTTCGAAGGTTACTATTGTTCATCAGTTCGATAACTTTCAAGCGCTCGAACATTATGTCGAAGAAGCTAAAAATAATGATAAAATTAGTTTTATAATGGAATCAAAAATAACTGAGTTTATCGGCGGCGAAAAACTGGAGAGCGTGCGGATTGAAAATCAAAATACCCATGAATTGTTCGAAATGAAAATAGACGGCGTTTTTATATTCATCGGTTATGTCCCGAATACCGAAAAAATTAAAAATGAAGTTCTGCTAAATAAATTCGGCGAAATTATTGTTGATGTCAACATGGCAACAAATATTCCGGGAGTTTATGCTGCAGGTGATTCAATTGTAAAAAGATATAGACAGGTTACAACCGCAGTTGCTGACGGCACAATAGCAGCCCTTAGCGCATCTGATTATATCAATAATATGAAAAAGGAATTTAGTTCAATTAGTAGTAACTGAATTTGCTCACAACCTAAATATTAAAAGTCATACCCGCGAAAGCGGGTATCCAATACATTAATTAGTCATAAAAAAATAATTATTTATATTATTTATTGTAATTCTGTTACAAATAATGTTTATTGTGACAAAACCTAATATTAAAACATTGTAGCTACTTTCTTTTTACTTTTGCCTTTTTACTTTTTCCTTAATTTTTCCCAAACGTACTTAATCTTCTTTAAACCTTCCCTATCATCTTTTTGTCAATCAGCTGACAATTAAAAAATATTATTTTTTTCTTAATGCTGGTATAAATTATGAAATCACTCAATACTTTTTTTATAATTATTCTTATTTTTATTATAAATAGCGCCGTATTTTCACAATCATTTGTATATATCTCACCCCAAAACAACTCTACTCTAGTATCTCTATATACAAATATTATATTAAAATCAGATGAAAATTTAGATCCGTCAAGTATTACTCTGAATAAATTTTCTGTCTCCGGATCTATTAGCGGGGTGCATCAAGGGATTGTAAAATTATCGGATGATAATAAAACGATATTATTTATTCCCTCAACTCCATTTTCAGCAAATGAGGAGGTAAGAGTCATCGTAAATCAAGGAATAAAGGCAACAAATGGTCAAACGCTGCCGCTTGTTTCAATAAATTTTCACATAACTCCGAATACTCAAAAAATAAGTATTAATCCGCTTTCACTAATTGCGAATGGTTCATTTAAATACTCTCCCGCACCGCAAACGCTCTATAAATCTATTCCAAAAATTTCATCTACATCTTCATTGCCTGTAGATTTTCCTAAAATTACTATAGACTCATCAAATAATCCGTCAGAAGGGAAAATATTCTTAGCTAATTTCGCTATTGCCCCGAATGATTCTATCGGAAATTATATAATGATATTAAACAATGATGGCAGCGTTGTGAAATATAAAAAATTGAATCAACCTGCATTTGATTTTAAGGTACTTCCCAATGGAGAGCTTTCTTATGCTGATGTTATTGTTAATCATGGTGAATATGGTTCAGTTAGATGGATTGTAATGGATACCTCATTAACTCCGGTTGATACATTCCAATGCGGGAATGGTTATAACGCCGATTTGCATGATTTTGTCCTTCTGCCTAACGGGCATGCCCTATTGTTTGCTTATGATCCTGAACCTGTCGATATGAGTAAGGTCGTTCCCGGGGGAAATCCGAATGCAACAGTCCTAGGCGCTGTAATTCAGGAAGTCGATGCTTCAAAGAATGTTGTCTTTCAATGGAGAACATGGGATTATCTCCCGATAACTGATTCATATATGGACCTGACTGCAAGTAATATCGATTTAATTCATGCAAATGCCATTGATGCGGATGAAAACGGAAATATACTTTTTTCTATGAGGCATCTTTCGACTATTATTAAAATTGACCGTCAAACCGGAAACTTAGATTGGATTTTGGGTGGCAAACAAAACCAATTTACTTTCTTAAACGAACATGTATCCAATAGCCCGAATTATTTTTCATTTCAGCACGATATCAAAGTTCTGCCTGATGGTAATATAACCTTATTTGATAATGGGAATCAGCATACTCCTCCATATTCGCGTGCTGTTGAATATAAACTAGATGAACAAAATAAAACCGCTGATTTAATATGGGAATACCGCCATACTCCCGATATATATAATTTTGCGATGGGCTCTGTTCAAAAATTGTCTAATGGTAATACTTTAATCGGATGGGGAATTGCAAGTTCTACCGGATCTCCTGCTCTTACTGAAGTCAATCCCGATAACTCTATTGCACTTGAATTGTCTTTGCCATTCGGACAGGCATCATATCGTGCATATAAATTTCCTTGGGCAAGCGGAATGTCTTCTTCAAAAGTCACTTTAGAAGTCCTTCAGGGAAATACTTATAAATTTAACAGTTCAAATGATACAACCGGAGTAACTATAAAATTTGACCAAATAAATTCATCACTCTATGCAAATGCAATTGTCACCGGCTATAATTATGCACCGATTAATCCAGCCTTTGCTTCTGAAACTCCGATTATGGTTTCCAATTATTTCAATATTAAAGGACAGGGGATTACCTCTTATACAGGAGAAGTGCAGGTTAATCTTAATAATTATCCCGGAGTCACAAATCCTAAAGAAACTATCATTTATGCTAGATCAGCTATGGATAGCAATTTTATCCCCCTTCCTACTAGTTATGATTCTACAAAAAATGAATTGACTTTTACAACCTCGACATTTGGCGACTTTGCATTCGGAATTCCGCAAATTGTTTCCGCTAATGCGCCGGTTAACCTTTCTCCGCTTGATAATGCAATTGTAAATGAACAATATCCTGTAAAATTGGTTTGGGGAACCCGCGGTATTGTTAAGAATTATAGACTCCAGGTAGCTGCCGATTCTTTATTCTCTAATATTTTAGTAGATAACTCAAATTTAACAAGTACATCTTATATCTTAAATAATTTGGGAAATAATTCTAAGTATTACTGGCGAATTAATAATAGTAATAGCGCAGGTATTAGCAGTTGGTCAAATGTATTCAGCTTTAATACAGCTCCTTCTTATATAAAAATTGTTTACCCGGCAGGCAATGAAGATTTATATGATGACTCGACTTATATTGTCCGGTGGGAAACAAATGTCAGTGATAGTATGAAAATAGAACTAATTAAAGATGGATCAAATACTTTTACATTAGGCGATTCTCTATTCTCATATAATAATGCTTTTGCATGGAACGTATCCCCGACTTTAGACCCTGATTCTTCTTATAGAATTAAAATATCAAGTATAAGTAACCCGGCTTTGTATACAATTAGCAGTAACTCTTTTTCTTTGAATAGTTCAACTACTGAAATAGCAAAAACAACTGGAACAGTGAAAAATTTTGCTCTTTATCAAAATTATCCCAATCCTTTTAATCCTTCCACAATGATAAGCTATCAATTACCGATGACTAGCAATGTTACATTGAAAGTTTATAATGTTCTAGGCAGATTAATTACAACCCTTGTCAATAAAGAGCAGACTGCCGGAAATTATAATGTTCAGTTCTCTAGTGATAAATATAATTTAGCCAGCGGAGTATATTTATATGAATTGCAGGCTGGTAACTATGTATCCGTTAAGAAACTTTTATTACTCAAATAGATTAAATAAAAATCACAATGAAAATATTTTTAATTTTTACCGGAATGTTATTCCTATTAATTAATTATGTAGAAGCGCAAGAAGTTAATGGGTTTCAATATGTTGATCCCTTACCCAATTCCCAATATGTTGCACCTCAAAGTAAAATTATTATCCGTCAAGGAAAATTAATTGACAGATCTAGTATCAGTAATAATATTATAAAAGTTACTGGTTCATTAAGCGGGGATCATCAGGGAACAATTTCATTAGCAGCTGATAATAAAACCTTAACTTTTACTCCGTCTGCTTATTTCGAGGTTAATGAAAATGTTACAGTAGAATTGAGGGGAGGGCTAAAAACACAAAAGGGCAATATAATTGGCGGATTTAACTACTCATTTCATACATGCAATAGCAGTGCCTATAAATATCCCGAATTATATCACGAAAATAATATTCAGACTAAAATTAAATCGCATCCTTTGTCTTCTGTCTTTGACAGTACTTTACCGCCGGATTTAACCCCTTATGTTATAGACCAATCTAACAATCCATCCCCGGGTTATTTATTTTTATGTCCTCCGCCATACTTGCTGATAGTCGATAATCAGGGCACTCCTGTATTTTATCGTAATGTCAATGTTTCGATAGAAGGCGATATTTATGATTTCGATCTTCAGCCAAACGGTTATCTTACTTATTTTATTTACCCGGTTAATTGTTATGGATTAGATAGTTCACTAAATCAAGTAAGTACTTATAATACTACTGGTGGTTTCAGTCCGGATGTTCATGAATTGAAAGTCTTACCTAACGGCAATTATTATATTTTCGGGAAACGAAATGTGACTATGGACCTTAGTCAGTATGGAGGTATGACCAACGCAGATATAATAGACGGTGATCTTGAAGAGTTTGATTCTTCGGGTAGTTTGATTTTTGAATGGGATGCCTTAGCCCATTATAAGATTACGGATGTCGATGGTAATGATCCTAATACAGATTTAACTCAAGGTACGATTGATTTTTCGCATTTTAATTCTTTTACTACTGATACTGACGGATGTCTTTTAATTTCAGCTAGAGATCTTGATGAAATCACAAAGGTAGATCCAAAGACCGGCAATATTATTTGGAGATTGGGTGGGAAAAATAATCAGTTTACTTTTATAAACGACAAAATCGGATTTTCCCGCCAGCATGATGTCAGACGTTTTTCAAATGGAGATATAAGTCTATTTGATAATGGTACTTTTCACCCTACTCCAATATCAAGCGCTGTTGAATATAAACTTGATGAAATAAATAAAACTGCAACTTTGGTAAGAAGAATATATCATGACGGGATTTTTACGGACACTGAGGGCTCTGTAGAAGAACTGCCAAATGGAAATAGGTTCATTTCATGGGGTCATAATTGGGATCCTGTTGTTACTGAGTTTACTCCCAAAGATTCCGTAGCCTTTGAGTTAAGCTATTCTGAATATGTAGATACATATCGTGCTTTCCGGTATAATTGGAAAACTAATTTATTTACGACAAATGTTGATACTTTAGACTTTGGAAATATTCCTATAGGAAATTCAACTTCCAAAACTATTACTGTTTATAATCCGCATAATACTCCCGTTACCATAAATCAGTTGTTTTGCCCGGAATCCTCATTTTCTTCTGCTTCAAATCTTCCTATTACAATTCAACCAAATGATTCTGTTTCGGTTACAATTGTTTTCAAACCTGATAATCAAGGCTTTTACGCAACTTCATTTAATTTTAGGGATATAAGCAATTATTACGGTACTCAGCAAATGATTGCTCGTCAGGTTATAGTTAAGGGCTCATCAAACAATTCAACTTTTGTAAACGGATATAATATATTACCGAACAAATATATTTTAGAACAAAATTATCCCAATCCGTTTAATCCATCGACAATAATAAACTATTCTATTCCAAAGTCTGGTCTTGTTGTTATAAATATCTATGATTTATTAGGTAGAAAAGTAAAATCTTTAGTTAATGAGTATAAATTACCGGGAAACTATAATATAACCTTTAACTCCGGCAATTTATCTAGCGGAGTATACTTTTATCAACTTGAATCCGGTGATTTTTTTGCGATCAAAAAAATGATGTATATAAAATAGCAGCTTTTTTCCCCTCAACAATAAAAAATTAATAGGTTTATCAAACCAACTAATTACGTTTGAAGTAATTTGTTTTGAACATAAATATTTTTTAGGTTTATTCATCGATATTCATAATTTAGGGCAGAAATCTGAAAAAATATTTACCTTTAGTGTTATTTGGAATTTCTCTTTTTTATTTCTATTCATGTAGTGATCAAAATAATAATGGAATTAAAAAAGTTAGCAAAGTTCATAAAATAAGTCTTAAGAAAAATTATCCCTCGGCAAATATAAATGCATCTGCCTTTCAAACACCGGATTTCTTACCAATAAGAAACGTCTCAATTATTTCTCCCGAAAAAGCTTTTGTCTTTTCATCAAAGTCAATCTATTTCTTTAACGGAAAAAAATATAGACTAATTTATAGTCTAAAAAGCGATATTGAATTTTCGAAAGTAAGTTGCAGTGATAAAATTATAGCATTTTCAGTCATCCACCCTGGTTTTGTCGATTATCTTCTTCCTAATTTGACATTGGTAAAAGTTACGAAAATGGGAAATTCTTTTAGTATAACTAAAGTTTATAATTGTAATATACCCTTTTCAAATATGGTAGTCAGTATAAATTTTCTTAATTCTAACCAACTTATTTTAACCGGTTTTTCAGAGTATGGGGTTATTAATCTTAGCGATTTTGAAAAGACTAATAATATATTAAAATCATTTAAACATTATACTGTTGACACACCATCGCCTCTTAAATATATAGATAATAATTTTTCACCGGATAAAAATATCATTTCTTATTACAGCGGGAAAATGATTCTTTATTGTAAAACAAGCGATATTAACCCAAAACTAAAATTGTTACTAAATGTTAATCAGATTTCTGGGTTTCGAAATAGTTATATTGAAATTAATAAAATTTGTTTGACTGATACTAATTTTGGCTCATTCTTTTTCTCAAATGATACCGGTTATTATTTCGATAGGAATAATTCAAATGATGTTAAACTTCTTAAGTTTTCATATTTGTCATTAACTTCCGGAGAAAATATCTATAATAATGAAATACTTAAACTCATTCCATTTTCAAAAAATAATATTTGGGCTGTCACTAATAATGGAGAAATACTCCATCAATTACCGTCAAATGACCTCTGGAACAAGCGCAAATGGGAGGTCATTAGCAATTTAAATATATATGGCTATAGTGATATTTATTTTTCTGATTCAACTTGTATCTATATAGCCACCACTTCATTAATTAAAGTAAGTTTACTTTATAATTCATCAAAAATTAAAAGTTCTCCTCCTCAAATATCTAAGCCGGAAGTTTTTAAAGATAGAATGATGCAGGAAAATGGAACAATCTATGGCGTGGGTATCGGAGATTTTTCAAATAATGGTACCGAAGGTCTTTATCTGGTGAGTCTATATGGCGCAAATCAAATGTATCTTAACTTAAATACTTCTAACTATTTTCTAAGCAGCGACGAGTCTGCTGCCCAAAGAGGAATTACAGGAAGAAATGAAATTAAGAATGTCACAAATATTGATTTGGCGGCTGAAATAGGTGTTGCCGTGGGTGACATAACTGAGTCCGGTAGCCCGGATATTTATATAACCCGCCTCGCAGGTAATAATTTATTATTTAGAAATAACGGGAAAGGATATTTCAAAAATATTACTAATGAATATTCGTTAGATTCCGATATTGGAAGAAGTGAATGCGCTGTTTTGAGTGATGTCAATAATAAGGGTTATCTAGATATTTTTACTACCAGCTATTTGAAATCAAATCGGCTTTTTATGAACCATTACGGAAATAAATTTTATGATCACACTCAAAATGCTCATCTAACTTCAAATGGCGCATCTATTTGCGCTGCCTTCGCAGATATCAATAATGACGGATATCCTGATTTGTATGTAGGGAATTGGATGAAAGAAAATAAGTTGTATCTAAATAACCATGACGGAACTTTTACCGACATAACTAAATCAAGCGGTACTGGTTGCGGAAGTCTTAAAGCAACCAATAGCGTTTTGTTTGCCGATTTTAATAATGATGGCAGGCTTGATCTCTTTGTCGGCAATCGCGGCGGCGGAAATTTCTTATTCCTTAATGAAGGGAATGGGAAATTTAAGGATGTTTCTAAGGAAGTTGGATTAGACGATTCACTCCCGTCCTATGGTGCAACTTTCGGCGATTTTGATAACGACGGATATCTTGATTTAATTGTGGCATATCTTGGGGGATTCAAAATCTATAGAAATATGATGGGAGAAAATAACGGAAAGTTATTATTTAAAGATGTTACTGATTCCTATATCGGGGAAGACCAAAATTTTGATAGTTACAATACTTGTCTTGCGACTCTTGATTTTGACAAAGACGGAGATCTTGATGTTTTTGCTGGGCAAAATCGAGGAAGATCTATACTATTTGAGAATGCATTAAGCGAATATAAATTTCATTCGATTGATTTTTTAGAGGTCAAGGTAATTGGCTCTCAAAGTAATCGCGATGCAGTCGGAGCTAAATTGCAATTGTTTCGCAATGATACACTTATTGCTTACCGTGAAGTCGAAAGTGGGTATGGTTATGCTAGTTCTTCATCAAAAATTCAGCATTTCGGACTTGGTAACGGCATTGGAAATTATAACCTGCGTGTTTATTTCCCGGCTTCGGGCATAGTTAAAAATATTATTGTCAAACCAAATTCCTTTATTACGGTTCATGAGCATACTGGATTAACGGAAAGGTATTTTATTGTTAAAAAAAATGTACTCAGATTTTTATTAAGCTATAAATTTATTATTTGGTTCGATAAAGTAATTCTTCTTTTTTTATTACTTAGTGTAATATCTAATCTTAATTTCTTTAGTAATAATAATGATAAACCAAAAAGTATTTTCCGGTTCATTAAACCGAATATCCCAAATGTGTTCATTATTCTGATGATTGTTTCTTTTATAGTTGCGAAATTATTGGTTTTATATTCTCAAAATTTAACAATGAGTAATTATTATTATATCAGCAACTCAAGAAATGTTTTCATTGAAGATATTCTTCCGTTCTTGCTGATTATTATGTTTGAAATATTTTATCTAATCCGTAGAAAAAATATTGATCTTTTAAAATTAAGCTCTTCAAGTAACCTAGAAAATATATGGCTTATACTTCGCCGGTTTGAACATGGCGAGGGTATGCTTATGAATCTTAATCGGCTTTCTCTGTTTATAAAAAATATTTCTTACGGAATTAGGAATAATAATTCTCCCGATATGGAAACGCTTCAGCGCGTGAAAGAAATTATAGATGAATATAAAAACAGCGTTCTGCCCGAACTAAAAAATGTTTCTTCACTCCTTCTAAATATCCCCGGAAATAAACTCAATTCATTATCTAAGGATAATAGGAAAAATTCAAGTTTTATTATTTCGAATATTGCAAATAAACTTTCTCGATTAAGCGAGACCTTAGTCGGTATATTCGAAAAACCTGTTGATATCCAGAACAAAACAGAGATGGATAAAGAAACAGCCGAATGGGAAAGCAGCTTTCAGTTATTAAAAAATGAAATCACTTTTATAAGAAATGAAGTGAAAAAATATTTCCGTGCCGATGTTAATAAATCTCTGCAAATTATTTCGAATAAGTTTAAACCAACTTCGGATTATAATATTGTAGTCCAAAATAATTGTGAATCTAAAACTTCCGCCGCTTTTATTTCATTTTCAGAATTGTGTGAAGTATTATCAATTATAGTCCAAAATGCTATCGAAGAATTAACAACTATTGGGAAAAATGATGGACTTATCAAAGTTTCATCAAAGGAAAATCAGGGGAAAATTACTTTTACGATTGAAGACAACGGTAACGGAATTTCACCTGCAATAATTGAAAAAATATTTGATAATAATTTCACTTCTAAAAAAGGTAAACACGGTTTTGGTCTTAAGTTTGTAAAAAAATGTGTCGAAAAATATGAAGGTAAGATTTTAGTTAATAATAGCCAGCTCGGCGGGGCTATGTTCGTTATTGAATTAAATAAAAATTTACCCTGAAATATGAAATTAAAACATGAGAATAAAATATGTTAAATCTTCTGATAATTGACGACAGTACACCTTTTCTTCACGACGTTGAGCTTCTTCTTAAAAATAAGTATGTAGTCTTCAAAGCGGAAAATGGTAAAAAGGGAATGAACCTGCTTAGAAAAGAGAACATTTCGGTTGTGCTGCTTGACCTTCAACTGCCGGATATTTATGGACTTGAAATATTAAAAAGTATTCATGAAGAAATTGATCCGCTTTTGCCCGTGATTATCATTACTGACCATGGCAATATTGATATTGCAGTTGATGCAATGAAACTCGGCGCATCTGATTTTATTCAAAAAGATTTCAGCAGCGAACTTCTTAATCAAAAAATCTTAAAAGCTCTCGATAATCGAGATATTAAAATTGAATTAAAAACTTTGAAAGATACTATAGAAAGCCGGCATGACTATTTTGTTTGCGCAAGTAATGCAATGCTGAATGTTGATAAAAAAATATCACTGTTCTCTAAAGAAAATGTCGATGTGCTTTTGACAGGCGAGTCTGGTGTAGGCAAAGATATTATTGCTTACGAAATTCATAAACGCGGCCCTGGCAAAAATAAACTATTTGTTGAAGTCCCGCTAAATTCAATTAACGACTCACTTCTTGAATCGGAATTGTTTGGTTATGAAAAAGGCGCGTTTACCGGCGCTGATAATTCTAAGATCGGTAAGTTTGAAGCTGCTAACGGAGGAACAATTTATCTGCCTGAAATTTCCGAAATAAGCGAAAGAATTCAACTGAAACTTCTATCCTTTATGCAATACAAAGAAATTTCCAAAGTAGGTCCGGGTAACGCAAAGAAAATAAAGCTTAATGTCAGAATTATTATGGCTACTAATAAGGATCTTAAAGAATTAGTGAACAATGGTAAAATAAGAGAAGATTTCTATTACCGTATTAATGTAATGAATATTAATGTTCCGTCTTTACGTGAACGAAAAGACGGAATAGATGCAATTGCTAATTATTTCCTTGAATATTTTCAGCTAAAACATAACAAAAAGGGGATTGTAATTGGCAATGATCTCTTAAATCTGATTAAAAATTATGAATGGAAAGGAAATCTCAGGGAATTAAAAAATGCTTTTAGAAATGCCGTAATACTTTCAGAAAATAACTGTGAATTAAAAAAAGAATTGTTTCCTGACTTGTTAAACTCTCATCCAATAAAAAATGAAAATGATCTAACATTTCATTCCCACGTTAACAAAAGCAAAGCAGAATACTTAATCGCCCTCTTAAAAAAAGTGAATGGAAATAAAACCCGCGCTGCAGAAATTGCTGGTCTTTCAAGACAAGGACTATTAAAAATCCTAAAGGAATTAAACCTTGAATAATGATTTATTCCAATAACAAGTTGACAACTAAAGTTTACACCACTGTAAACAAACGTTTCCACCCTCTGCACTCACTACCTAAAATTTTGAAAATTTTGATTTATCATTCCGGTATGTTATTTGATTATTAATAAGGGTCTAAAAAATAATTTGAAAAAAAATGATCCACAATTCAGCAATTAAAGATTCAGAAGAATTACCTCATGAGCATTATCGTCTTTGTCCCTCATGCGGTAATTTTTGTCATGTAAATGAACCGCAAATCCGTTGCATCATCTGCGGGGGAGAGATGATGCAGGGATGCCCAAATTGCAATGAACCGGTTATATACCCGACTGCAAAACATTGCCATAAATGTGGACATTTATATCAAATTGAACAAAATAATTAGATAGTTCCTGCCGCTGGGATTAGATGTTCTCAACCATCTGCCCGGTGGCTTTGGGACTTAAAAAATAAGTGACAGATTTTCCCGCATATCAAAATTTGAATTTACTATAAAAAATATAGTAATAATTAAATATTATAGGGAGGTAATAATGGGTCCAATTGATACAGGCATTTCAGAATCTAAAAAACTTAGAAATAGTTTACCAAAAATTATAGTCCAATCTATCATTCACGGAATTCTCGGCTTTGCAGGATTCTTTTCAGTTCTATTAGCAACAAAGTATATCGGCTTCTTAATCGGTACGCTTAATTCTTTTCATATTGAATTGGGAGACTTCCTTTTATGCTCCATCGGATTTATTTTTTCTTTCCTGATTAAGATATTATCAAGTTTTCAAGATGAGTAAATATCACATGAGAAAGAAGAATGGTTATTTACATAATAAGAGAGACTAATGCTTCCTAACCATTCTCAGCATTTTTATATTAATTACTAAAAATCGAAAAAATTGCCAAATAAAATTCGTTCTTAAGAATTTTGTAAACTTGGTCGGAAGGGGTGAATAATAGCTCTGATCAAATGGTTTCCTGTTTGACATTTCTTTCTCCTTCTATTCCGGTACAATTCGCCAAAATGGTTTTGCTTTGGCTTTATATATAAAGGCGTAATGAAGTAAATTTTTTACCCAATGCCCTGCTAAACCTATCTCTCCTGTGGTATAACGAAGATCTCTTCCGGTTTCGGGGTATTTCACAAAATCCGGTACTATCGGAAACATTGTCATCGATACGGCTGTTCCATTTACAAAATTTGCTCCTGCTGATGCAGAGGGTGGAAACGT
>JAJYOQ010000566.1 GCA_021796135.1 Bacteroidota bacterium | reverse complement strand
AGTCCGCCGAAATAAAAAATTAAGAAAGAATAAATTGTTAGCGACGGCTTTCCATACCAATGCGCAAAAGAGAATATTTGATCGAAAAGATTATTATGAATCGTCTTAATATATTCCCTAACATATTCGTCAAGGAAAAAACATACCGTTAATACGGCTAATAAGCTTAAAAAATAATTTATCTGATCAATATTCCAATTAAATGGCGATGAAATTAATGAGACGAAATCATTCTTTAATTTTACAAGATCTGATTTTACCATTTTCGTTTTTTTTGTAGATATCAAAAAGTCTGTCCTTTTCCTTGTTGTGGTACTGATTGTAATTTTTCTAATATTTCCTTTGCCTCATCAAGACGATAAAGTTCATCTGCAAAGATTTTCATTAACTGTTCGGGGGTAAAATTATCTTCCGGTTTAAGCCATTCGAAAAAGTTTTTCATATAATTCTTTCCCATTTCATAAGTTTCCTTTTTTATATCCGGTAAAGGGAAAAGCACATAACGCTCTTCCGCATTTATTGTATATTTAATTTCATCAATCAAGTTAAGCAGCCTTTCTTTTATCTCTAGCAAATGTTTTATTAAACTTTCTTCAAACCGCAAGCCTACCTCAAAATTAATCAGACTCAATTGAAGAATAGCGTCTGTATCTTTACGCTTATCTGCAACTTCTGTAATAATATTTATCGCTACGTTTAGTTTATCTTTAATTATATTATAATAGTCTTTCATAAAAGGTTTCCAAACATATCATCAACTTTTTTTAATAATAAATGGTTAATGTCCTGAGAATACCAGAACTCACAGCCAAACAGCAATTATAAAGCATGCGTTTTTCTCCCGGCAAATTTTTCAATCATAATATTTATAAGCTTACGCTTTTCACGGTCAATTTCATAAAAAGAATTATACTGAAGCATATTTTCAAAATCTTGCCGCATTCTTTTTATTTGTTCAACATGAATTTCTTTCAGCCAATTTTTTATATCTTCATTATCACATATTGAAATTACCTGTCTGAAATGTTCAAAGCATAGTCCTATTGTATTACAAAACTTTTTCTTGAAAGACTCTTCCTTTAACAATTCAAATTGCGCGGATATTAAAGAATTTTCATAGCTGCCAATTTGCTTGCATAGTCTGCATTCAATTTTAAAATTATCCTTTTTATAGCTGCTGCTTTCGATAAGCGATTTCAGAAACGCAATATTTGTAAGTCCACTAGCTATTTTTTTGAATTGCCTAAAATGAAAATCACAGAAGCCGCCTTCCTCGGCTACTTCTTTTCTAACTATTTCGTTATTGTGAATTTCATATTGAAGCTTAGATAATAGATCAAATTCATAATCAATTATTGCACTGCAAACCGGGCATCCAGCTTTGCTGTTAAGTAAACCGGTTGTAGGGCTTATGTTTTCCAGTATTATATTTTTGTAATCGTTATTCATAGCGCGGCAAGCCGCAATTTTGAATTATGAATCCGCCGCGGATGAATTTTGAATGAAACGCAATGAAATTTATCATGAAAATATCTTGGCATAAAAAAACTCCTATCACCCCGACTAATGCCGGAATGGTAGGAGTCATTAATCCCGACCTATCTGCCGACAGGCAGGTTAAACCGGGATTCTTTAGGCGAACTCCATCGCCATTTAAATATAAACTAAAGCAATTACTAAGTGCTAAATATTTGTTCTGCTTTCTTAGGAACGGAAACGGGGACAAAAAAATCCTCCGGATATAGATAATCTTCGCCGGATTCATCAATTACTCTAATTAAGCCGCTTTGTTTAGGCGATTTTTCAAAAACCCGTCTATATATTTTTCTTAGTTCCAACGAAGCTTCATAATCTTTGTTCTCTACACAAATTACATATTCTGTTTTCATAGCTATATTACTAATTTTTTTATTTTTATATCCTTTTTACCAATTCCATGTGCCTCATACCAATGCAGTTCAGCATGAACAACCAGGCCACTTCGCAATCGAACCAACGCTATACCTTTTGATTTCCGCCACCTTCCTTCTCCATACTTCCTTTTGAGTTTATCTATTTCACGGATTTTGTTTCCAACAGCAATAACTTCTACTTTTTGTATTTCCTCAATTATTTCAAAGTACATTATTCAGGGCTTCCCATTTAGAGCCGATAGGTGTAATTAAATCTCCAAGAACAGCGTGTTTGCCGACTTTCTTTAATTTATATTTTGCTTCCTCTTTGCTGTTGCCAGGCGGAACTAGTTTAGCTACCACTATGCCTCTTGAAGTAACATTAATTGTAGAACCGTGTTCAATTTCTTTTATAACTTTCATTAAATTTGCTCTAAGCTAACTGGCTGGATTTGAATTCATTACATCACTCACTGATTGGTGTACAAATCAAACGTACAAATAATAAAGACGATTATCAATGAGAAATTTTCATGTTATTTATCTATATAGCTAACACCGGCACAGCTTTCTCACTTAATTGCTAAAATTATTGCGCCTGTGCCGGTTAGCAAAATTTCAAACCTGTGTGGTAAAAAGAGTTAATATCATACTCAACAACGTGAGATAAATTTTTATCTTCTTTAACATCTTTTACTTGTGCATTAAGCAACGAAGCTATTAAAAATAAAGCAATGTATAAATAGTTAAATTTATTATTCAAGGCTAATTACTTATATTACCTACAACATATTTAATTATCTCAGCCTTTTCCATTGTAATCAAACCTCCGCAGTTTGCTTCCTCAAAAATATCATGGAGCATCGGTAAAAAATTATTTATCTTTTCTTCTTCATCTACGATTTCAATTATCATCGGCATATCTTCTGACAACCGTAGAATTTTAGAAGTATGTATCCTGCTCGTTCCCCCGTATCCCATCACACCTTTGAATACGGTAGCTCCGGCAAGATGAATCTTCCTTGCCTCCTGCACAATCTTTTCATAAACTGGAATGTGGTGAATAAGGTCGGATTCTCCGACGAATATTCTAACAAGTTTTGCTTCGCCTTTTAGTTCCATTTTATACTCCGCTTAATATTTTTGAAAGTTTATATGATAAAAATAATGCC
>JAJYOQ010000565.1 GCA_021796135.1 Bacteroidota bacterium | reverse complement strand
GGAAGACATTAAAAGATCATTTATGCTTGTTTGAAGTTCAGAGGACAATCTTTGTTTTTGAGTCTCTTTTTCTAATTTTTTGATATTGTGATTTGTATTAGAAAGCTCAAAGAGAAATAGTGAGCTAATAATAACTAATAACATAAGAATGGCTAAAAATGCAAAGCCTATTTTTTTAGTAATGGACATTTTATTTCCTTTTCAAATTTGATAATAAAGCATCTTGAAGGAGATTTAATAAATCGCTTTTAGTAAATGGTTTGGATAAAGCAGCAATAAGCTTTGCCTCATAATTTTTTCTAATTGGTAATCCCACTTCCTTTCCTTTTTTTTATCACACGGCAACCTGTTGATTTGAAATAATTTCTTTTACAAGGTTGAATATATCTTTAGAGGAGAATGGTTTGGATAAATAATGTGTCATTCCTTTGGAGAGGAAGTTTTCTTTATCTCCATTCATTGCATAGGCTGTCATAGCAACAATGGGTTTGGTTTCATAGCCTTTTATTTTTCTTATTTCCTTAGTAGCTTGAATGCCATTCATAACGAGACCTAAGCCGATGTCCATTAAGATTAATGAGTAATCATTTTCTTTTGCTAATTCTATTGCTTTTGGCCCATCGGTGGCGATGTGTAAACTGCAAAGTTTCTTTAAACTGTAGGAAACAAAATTGATTGTAGTATTATCATTTTCCACTAAAAGTACTTTCGGATAATTATAATTAGCCGGAAGGGAATCATTTGATTTGACTATTTTATTTTTGACTGACATATTATCTTTTTCCTTTATTAAATCTGCATAGGGAAATCTTACCGTAAAAGTGGAGCCTTTCCCTTCGATGCTTTCTACTGAAATTATTCCACCCATCATTTCTACAATTTTCTTTGTAATTGTAAGACCAATACCGGTTCCTTCATAGTTGCGATTTAAGCCTTCGCTGGCTTGACGAAATTCTTCAAATACCAGATCTATGCTGTCCTTAGGAATACCAATGCCGGTATCGCTAACTCTAATAACAGACCACAGTTTATCTTCATAATTTTCTTTTGAAACAACGACTATTACTTCCCCTTCTCCGGTAAACTTTAATGCGTTGTTTACCAGGTTGTTAATAATCTGATAAAGGAGTTGTTCATCTACAAGAGAGAAAATATCATTTCCATTTATAATAGTTTTAAGGCTTAAATTATTCTTCCGGGCATAGCCTTCAAATAATTTAACAGTGTCAATTACTATGGAGGCAATATTGGTTATCTTAAGATTTATTTCCATGTTCTGGGCTTCAATACGTGAAAGATCAAGAATTAAATTTAACGTATTCAAAAGCCGGCTTGCGCCTGAATAGATATGTTCCATCATAGCCAAATGATCTTTGTCTTTCAACTCATCCTTTAGAACATCTGAAAAACCTAAAATGCCGATCATAGGGGTGCGAAGCTCATGACTCATATTTGCAAGAAAGTTGGATTTGACTTTGTTCATTTCCTCTGCTTTTTCTTTAGCTGCTATAAGCTCAGCCTCATATTTCTTCCTCATAGTCATATCTCGCCCGATAGAAGCAATACCTGATATTTCGCCAGTACTTAAATCCTTTACGTAGAAAGTATTTTTAGTAATCGGGATAGGTTGATTGGTCTTAAAATTTCTTAAAGAAGATTCCCCTTTCCAAAATCCATTTTTCCTTAAGGAAGGTAATTCCTTTTCCTTCCTTTGAAGCCAGCTTTCAGGAGTAAAAAAATCTTTTACAGCAAAATCAGAAACATCTGCATCGGGGTCTAAGCCGACTAACCTTTTGCCGGCATTATTTAAGAATAAAGTTTTATCATCTAAGGAGGAAACAGCAATGAAATCATTTGTATTATGGACCAGGGAAATAAGCCTTTGGTTTTCAAATTCGATTTTTTCTTTTTGTTCCTCCCTAAAGTTATTATCAATTGCATAGCTAATATCATTGGCTAATTCGCTCAAAAGATTTAATTCGCTTTGATTAAAGAAACCCTTTTCGGTTGAACCTAATACCATAATACTAAAGTGATTATTTTCAAGTTCTATAGGAAATACCGCCAGCGAGTTAATATTAGCAGCAACTGAGGGGTTAAGGTTAAGAGAACTTATTAGGTCTGGATTCAAATCATTAACTATAACCGGGCCATTGTTCTTTTTAATATACTTATGCATAAGATTAAGGTTATTTACAAGACAACCGTTTTTTCCCTTTTCATCCAAACTGCATTCTAAACAGTTATTAAACTTATTGATTATATCCTTATCCCTATCCTTTATACCAATGCAAGCATAGTTAAAGCCTCCGATATTTTCGGCTATATTTAGAATGGATTTAATAAGTCTTTCATTATTTTTCTCTTTAACTATTAGTTGATTTATTGCAGAAGTGAATGCATAGATTCTGTTAAGCTTTTTGATTTCCCTTTCATTGTCTTTTAATTGGGTTAGGTTTTGACCGATTGAAATGACACACTGTTCGCCATCAAGCTCAAATAATTTAGCAGAAACACGAATAGGAAGCATTTTCTTTTCTTTGGTCAACCAAATAGTTTCAAAATTACTAATAGTGCCTTCTTTAAGAAGTTTTTCTATAAAAACTTTTCTATCATCTAAATTAGCCCAAAAATCAGTAGCACTTTTACCAACGATATCATGTAGAGAACAATTAATTGCCTCTAATGCCGCGTTATTTATCTCCATTATCGTTCCATCTGCTAATCTTGATATAATTAATCCATCGGGACCGGAGATAAAAGCCTTAGAATATTTCTCTTCGCTTTTTTGAAGCTGGTGTGTGGACTTTTTTAAATTAGATATGTATTTATTTTGTAGGAAGTAAAAGGTTATTGTGGCAGAAAAGCCAAATAACACAAAGAGCATATAGTAATTAGCAAGATGTTTAATGTTGTCAATATTGGCTTGTGAATATTGATGAAGTGAAGTTCCAATTTCCTGGTTGAGAGTCAGGGTTAATTCGTCAATTTGATTTCTTAAAATTTTTTGTTGGGAATACAAAGAAAAAATATTAGACGGCAGAGGGGTTTTATTGGAGAGTTT
>JAJYOQ010000564.1 GCA_021796135.1 Bacteroidota bacterium | reverse complement strand
GGAAGAGTAACATGAAGCAGATATCCTTTTCTTCCATAAACTTATACACATCCTTGTTTATTTTGTATCCATCTGGCTTCAATAAGCAGTATGTGTAGCTGTGCTTCCTGTCTTTTTTTTGTGGACTGTATTCTTCCCCAAAATATCCCTCAAGGCTCTTTACCATATCAAATGTTATTCTTTTATTTTTATAGCAATCCTCAGAAGTAATCCTACACTCCGTCCTTTAATATCTTTCTGAGATTATCCTTGTCATAACCCTCTTAATATGGGGTCTTTCCGGACCACACTGAATAAGAACGGTGAACACATCGATAGCAAACCTTCAAAGTGCATTTAGTATTACTTAGCCTATGGATTTTAATCGGCTTAGTAGTTGTAGCAACAACCACAGTATAGTTATTCTTTTCGACTTCGCCTTCGACGGCAGAAGAAAGAGCGGGGAGTAATATCGGCTAGTAACTCACTATCTACTTAGTCTATCCACGTAAAATATCACTAATTAGTTAGTTAATCTGTTCGAACTCTCGAACTTTTTTCCTTTTATACAGACTTACTAATTACTGACTCTTATCGCAGTCAGCTTCAAGATGACTCCCAGATAACAATCATATCGATTAGGCATGACTTGAGAATGGCTAGACTTAACATTGCCATAAGACGGACTTAATTAGTGAAATTAAGGAAGAGATATACTATACTCCCCACTTATTCTTTTAGATAATGGTACCTAATAGAAATGGCACGGAATCGTCTTATCGAATCTAAGGTCTTATGATATTTTGGCTAATTTAGCATGTCCCTAGCTATTCTTATTTGCAATTATAGCAAACAAATGAGAATTTTTTGAATTGGATCTGAAAGGAAGTTTAATGTCCCCTAGCCCAGATGGAAGATACAAATTACCAGTAAGTTTACGAATCTCCTCTATCTCAAAGTCAAAATCTAAAAGAATTTCTTTTATAGATTGTAAGCTCGGGATATTACATGGTTCAGGTTTATCTATAGGGAATGCCTTGCGTACTTTATCTGTAAATACCATTAGGTCTGATTTACCGTTGTCTAGCAATATGACTAATTTTCCTTTTTTGTTCAGAAATTTGGATATATTGAATAGAAACTTAACGAATGATTTAACCTGCAAGAACGTCTCAAATATTAGAATTGCGTTATATTTGTTGTTGGACCTGAATTCCTCGGTAACACCTTCTATAAATGAGATCTTTTCCGCAAAATTGTTCTTTAATCCGTACCTAAATGTGGGATTTACTTCCAAAATGTCAATTTGATCTAATTTCTTTAATAGTATTTCAGTTATTACGCCTTCTCCCGCACCTATCTCTAATACTGGTGACTGTATGTCCTTTATTAAATCAAAGATGAGTTTTTCTTCCTCAGCGGGTATCGTTTTAGATTTTATTTTTCCCTTATATTGCAGTTTAGATACTTTACTTGAATAAAAGAAATATTTGCAAGAATATTTTTGTCTATTATCATAAAGAGACTCGATTTTCCGATATACTTTCCTATATTTTTTGTATTTCAAAGAAAGGAAATAAATGGCATCTATCACTATCCAACTAAGATTAAGTATGGACGGCAATTCGTTTATTTTTACCCATTTTACATTTTTTATCAATTGTTCTTCCTCATCAGCAACCCTTGGATTACCAGAAAAATCTTCAATTAAAAAGAAAGAAACTACTTCAGTTTTCAACGTATAAACCCCATAGTTTATAAGCCCGATAAGTTTAGTTTTTCTAACAGTTACGTCTATTTCTTCTTTTAACTCTCTTTTGACGGTATCTTCCATGCTCTCTCCCGTTTCCACCCTTCCTCCGGGTATTTCCCAGACTCTTGCATTTTCGGAGGTCCTTAGATCAAGAAGTATCGAATCGCCTTTTATAATTATACCAAATGCTCCTTTAATTTCCAAATGTTGCTTTTTCATATAATGATATATTTTAATAACATATCAAGATGCCCGCATAAATAAAGTTATGTAAATTAAGAGTATACGCAAACATCAGTCTTAGGAAAACAAATAAATTTAAAGTTATCAAAATTACAGGTCGCGATTAAAATTTAATAAAAGTTATAAAATTTTTCGATTATAAACTCTGAAGTGCCTCTTACTTTACGGACTGGGATTTTTTAGGTTAATTTTTCCGAAAATTCCGATTTTGTATCATAGCGACAAAAGGCAGTAGCCTATCAAATCACAGATATAATTTCAAATACAGATAAGAATGAATTATAATTCATCGATGATCACTTGAAGGAAACCATCAAGAAACGCTGCCGAAGCTTACAGACGGCATAATATCACTAGGGGGCAGATTTCTTATATCGAACCAATAAAAAGTAGGAGTTGAACTATCGTTTATATCACCGACTGCAAACCAGTTTTTACCAAAGTAACTACTTACAACCGCTGATGTTACATGGATGGTGTGATAATTAAACTGGTAAGTGAAGCTATCTGTTGAATTTAAAAAACCGGAAAAAGAAGGGTAGCCTAGACTATCTGGTATAGTATAAGTGCCTCCTGAGTATAGTGTTGTACTTCCAGATGCTCCTAACTCATTAAAATATCCAGGCCCTGGATCACAGTAAGTCCCAGCCCCTTCTGATATATATTTTGGTGAGACATCTTGAGTAAATGGACCTGATCCCCAATCAAATCCTTCCGTGGTTCCTAAATTGCTTAAGTTATACATATAACGGACGAAAGCGCAATTATAGCTACTTGAAGTTAGGGAAGCGGTACAAGTTACTCCGTTATCCTGCGTACACGTACCACCACTTAATGAATAATCCCAATTTGATGGCAGATTAGTACCATTAAAATTTACATAATAATTAAATACTTTTGACCCAGTATCATATTCCGCATAAGTCGAAGAAATCTGTGGAGCCTCTCCAGTGTTCACGGTATTAAAAAGGTTCGTAGAAGAGGGAGCAAAGCCCATGTAGATAGTCTGACTTGAGCCTGGTGAGATGGATGTAGGAAGCTTGACCCACCAGATTGCATGAGTTGACGTGTAGTTTTCCAGCCAGGAATCGAGTATC
>JAJYOQ010000071.1 GCA_021796135.1 Bacteroidota bacterium | reverse complement strand
ATGACTATGACTATGATTTTCTCTTCTATCAATTATTAAGTAGATCAACCCTAAAATTATTAGAATAAACGGAGCAACAAATTTTGTTATAAAGCCATAAGCGTAAGAAAGTTTGTAGCCAAGCACACCAATGGCAATTCCGATTAAAAGTGTACTTAATGTATGAGCAATACCAGTTATTGCCGTAACGCCTAATGTTTCCTTTGTATCCCATTTCTCTGTTCTTGCAATTGCAACCAACGGAAGCCAATGATTCGGAATTGAAGCATGTATGAGACTTAGTAAAATACTGCCTATTAAGATTTGATAATAAATTTTAGGCTCCTTTTCTTATCATAAAAATCAAATAATAAAATTATACTCTATTTTTAATTTCTTTAACATCAGTTTCACATTCATCATCATCGCAGCAAGCTAAATTGCCGGTTTTAGCTTTGTCTAAAGATTCCTTTCCTTCTTTAAAAGCATAATAAGCTATTCCCAATGAACCTAAGACATCGACAAATCCAATTCCAAATAATTCATAAAGTAAGCTAGCCCCGAGTAAAATAAATGATAAATAAAAACAAGTTTTAGTGCAGTTTGCATCTGCTATAATAGCATCGGAGTTTAATTTTTGGCCTACATTCAATTTGGATTTCATTAACCAATACATTGTAATAATTGATATTAATGAAATAATAATTCCGGCAAAGGTTGTATGCGGTTTAGTTCCTTCTATAAGATTGATTACCGAAGCAGCAATAAGTCCAATTGTTAATAAGTAAAAGCTATAACCGGTTATTCTAAGCGCCGTCTTTTCAAATTTATCTTGTGTAACAACCTTAGAATATTTCATCCTTAAGACCATGTGAAGAATTCCGATTCCCGAAATAACTTCCACAAAGCTGTCGATTCCAAACCCTAATAACGCCAAAGTTCCATCTTTTGCACCGAAGAAAACGGACACAATGCCTTCAGCAAGATTGTAAAAAATGGTAAAGATGCTTAAAAACAATGCCCATTTTAGTAATTTATTAGAATCATTATTCATTAACATGCTCCTTTAATTGATCGATTAAGTTTTTAATGTGATCGTCATCGATGCTATAATAAACCATTTTACCGTCTTTGCGAAACTTTATAAGTTTTTCACTTCTTAATAATCGTAATTGATGTGAAACAGCCGAAACTGTAGAATTTATTACCGCAGCTAAATCACAGACGCATAATTCATTTTCAATTAAGGCTAAGATAATTTTTAATCTTGTGGGATCTCCCAAGAGTTTAAATATTCCGGCTATTTGCAGCGTTTCGTCGATTCCGGGCAATTTAGCTTTAGTCTTTTTTACTTTTACTTTATCGATAATTTGTATTTCGCAAACCGGGGCTATTTTATTCATTACTTCTTCATTTGAATGATTGTTCAAATATACGCATGATAAATATTTGGTCAAAATTTTATCAGTGAGTTAATTCACTGGTGCTTTTGTATTAATTAAGAATGATTGGTTTATATTTGCGGGTATAAATTGAATACTTTTAAGAGGAACTTCTTGTCCCAGTCGATTAGCTATAGATGAGAGAAATATTTTAGCGGCAAGTGATTTGGAAATACTTACCGCTGTATTCTTAAAAAGTTAAAACCTTATCCGATTCGACCGTCCAGGCGCCTAACTCTGCTATAGTACTTATTTCAGAACCTTCAATGAGCGGCAAATTTTTTATACCGCGCGCATCTGCACATGTACCGCAGATTTTAACTTTACCATTATGATTGAGAACACTTTTAATCATTCTTTCAATATTATAATAACCGCTTGGCGTAACTTGATTAGGAATTGCACATGTAGCGGCATCTGCCATAAGAAATATTCTAACTTCATTTGCTTCTCCGTTTGAACCGGATTCTTTTTGAAGCTGCATTGCTAATCTTAAGGCATTGTATGCTTTTTCAGTTCCGTAAGGTGCATCGTTAATTATAAAAAGGTATTTCATTTTGTGTTCTCCAAAATTTTAACTTAGTTATTTTTGTTTGAGTTATTTAATTCCGATTATTCCATAATGATATGGCGGTAGCTGGATAACGCCGCTGCCGAGTTTAAATCCGGATTCCTCTAACCAGTCGATACATTGCTCTGGTTTTGGTCTAATATCCAGAGAAGGACCTCTTGGTGTTGAAGCAGAATAAATCCAGTGAATAACACCTACCTTACCACCTGTCTTCAAGATTCTATATGTTTCGTTTAATAATTTAACCGGATCTTCGGCGTGAAGGATGTTAAAGAACATTGCATAATCAACAGAGCTGTCTTTTAGCTTTGTTCCTTCTTTTACAAAATCAATTTGATGCGCTTTAATATTGGATAATTTTTCTTTTCTAATTCTTTGATTCAGCCCGTCGATCATATCCGTTTCAATATCAAAAGCGTACAAATTTCCATTAATGATTTTTGCGGCTGGAATAGTGAAAGTACCATAACCGGAGCCAAACTCAACAGCATCGTTAACTGTATCATCAAATTGAAGTTGTGAAAGAATAAACTGAGAATCGAAAAAAGATTCCCAATAAGATTCTTCCGGCATTCCGCTGTCTCTAATTTTCATTACTTTTTATTTAGCCTTCTTGTTTAAGATTTTTGCAGTATGATAAATTATATTCAACCAGTCTGCACTTCCATTTTCGTGTCCCTTTTCAAAATCACCTTTTACTTGAGCCATTGTATTGGTTAAGTGTGCGTAACAAACCACATTCTTTTTTTTAGCTTTTGCAAAGGCATATAATGAAGCAGCTTCCATTTCGACGGCATTAACTTTTTTGTCCTTTGCATATTTTATTGCAGTGGGAGTTTCGCGGTACGGCGCATCCGTTGTCCAGGAATTTCCAATATTAATCTGAATATTCTTTTTCTTCAGATGCGGAAATAATTTTTTCAAAATCTTCGAATTGATTTCAGCTTTAGATTCCGGCGGCAAATAATGGTAGCTTGTTCCTTCATCTCTCAATGCCTCCTTGATTAAAATGTAGCGAACATTTTTAGGCGGGGGCAGTATTAAGCCCGCAGAGGTTACGCTAATTAACAATGAACAGCCTGATACGAACAACTGCTCGGCTAATAAAACAGCAAAAGAACCTCCAACGGCGCATGCTATAATTCCAAATTTGGTTTTATTAAATGTGAAATTATACAGTTCCGTATGATAACAAGCCCAGCATTTGTTCAATTCAGCTTGTTTATTTTTCTGAAGATATTTTAAAATATCTCCATCCGGATCCAAAACGCATATCTCCGGCACTGTGCAGTTTTTAATTTTTTTCTGCCGCCGCGCTTCACGTAAAAGATTTGCAGGAGTAAAGACAGACGTTTCTTTATAATTTTTATTTTGGATTAAATCTTTGCTATTCATTATTTACTTCTAAAGACGGAACTAACTTAACAGGATTCTTTAGTGTAAAGACAACCGGACATCGCTGCAACGCCAGCTCTTCAGCCTGTTTTATTTTTTCTATAGGATCATCGCTTACTACGGTTAGCTTAACACGAACTTCTTCCATAATTGGCTCTTCACTAATGCCGAATACTTTTGAAAAATTCAGATCAGCTTCAACCTTCGTGGTTAGCTTTTTTAATTTTATACCGAGCATAGCAGCCATTGTTGCAAATGTTCCGGTATAGCATGATGCCAATCCGTAAAAGCAGTAGTGCATTGGTCCCGGATGTGAACCGCTCCCGCCCATAAATGTTGGATTGTCAACAATAAATTCTGTTTCTCCATTTTCAAATTTTATTTTAGAAACGAATTGTGCGCCGCCTTCTTCAAGTATCCATTCACCCTCGATTCCTTGAGTTTTTCTTGCCTCAGATGGATTGTTCTTAAGGTAAGTTTCGAATGATTGAACGCCTTCTATATTGACGTTATTTACTTTGTTCATATTTTTCTCCTAAAAATAAATTAATGTTAACCAAATTGAATTACTAATCCACCAATTACTATTATAGTCATTCCCGCCCAGGTAGCTGTCGAAATATTTTCTTGAAAGAAATACCTGCCAAACAGAATGCTTATCACGGCAAAGACCGCCACATATATTCCCAACAATCTTGAAAAGTTCCACTTTACAGTATTAACGACTAATCCGTAGACACCTAAGATTATAAAGCCCCCGGCAATAAAACTAATGGCAGAGCCGCGCAAACCCTTGCGAATAAGCGCATCACCGCCGACTTCTAATAACGCTGCTACAACAAATATGATCCACGTAAGCAGATTCTTCATTTTTATTTCCTTTTATTTCTTAAATAAGTTTATTTACTAAGCTGTAAACAATAGAGTTTCTGCAAAATAAATTTTTCTCTCAAATGTCATTTCGACCCGCCAATTGGCGGGGAGAAATCTCATATTTTTAAAAGATTTCTCAGTCGAAGACTCCTTCGACAACAAATAATCTATTTTGCAGAAACTCTAATACCTTTTTATTTGTGTATGCGCTTAACGAGAGATTTATCATACTCCAAAGCAAATTGATTGAAAAGCAGTAGTCTTCATAAACTTAAGGGTATTTTTAAAATTTTAGCTCCTAATTCTATCATAGTTTTGTAAAATGATTTTCTCAAACCATAAGGTGAAAGCCACCACTTTTCAAAAAGAACTTTGCCCCAATGCCAGATTTTACCAAGGCGTTTTAATTTAACATCAGGATGAGGTGAAGCGTAAAAATCACCATAAGCAAAGCCGGCTAAATCTTCACCCACTTCGAGCATACAAAAACCATCGCCGCAGAAATTTTCTTTTGTTTCTCTACCAATAATTTTTGAAGAAATGATTTCAGCGACAGTTAATGCTTGTGAATGTGCAAACACACCAGCTTTCGGAAGTTTCATTGGCTTATCGGGATGCCATCTGCCGGGAATTGCAATTGAAGTAACGTCTCCAATTGCATATATGTTGTCAAATTTCGTTTGCAATGTGTCTTTATTTACCCGTATCCACTTAGATTCATCAATAAGCGTTGTCTTCAATATTACTTCGGGAGTTTTGTGCGGTGGAATTAAAACTAATAAATCATAATTGACGGAATTACCTGAAGCGAATTCAATTTTTCTTTCATTGTAATCAATAGAAGTCAATTGGTTCTGCGGATGGAAACCAATTCCTTTCATATCTAAAATCTCTTTAACGGAATTTCCAAGTTCGGGACCGGCAACGGGCAGCGGCTGCGGTTCAGGCGTGTAAAGATTTATTGTTACCGTTTTTTTTAATTTACGCTTGTTTAGAAAATCAGCTATCAGCATCGCACCTTCATAAGGAGCTCCCGGACATTTGTACGGAAGCGAAGAAACAACAATCGAAATATTTCCGCCTTCAAAATTTTTCAGCGCATCTTTTAATTTTTCAGCGCCTTCTATTGTGAAAAAATTATGGATGCCGAATTGCTGTTTATCAAGATGTGTTTTATCTAAGTCAGCGCCAAGAGCAATAACCAGGTAATCAAAATTTACCTTTGATTTTTCGGTAGTTATTGTTTTGTTGTCGGCGTCTATTTGTTTCACTTCGTCAAACAAAATATTTACCCGTTTATTAACAAGTTCGCTCACTTGCGAAGTAATCTGCTGAGGTTTTCTTTTATTTACCATTAACCATAAATAAGATGCGGCGAAAGAGTGGAGTTCGTTTTTCTCAATCAACACTATTTCAAATTCAGATGGAAGTAATTTAGCAAGACGATTTGCAGTTACAATGCCGCCGATTCCGCCCCCAAGAATAACAACTGACGTTTTGTTCATAAAAGCAATTCCTTTCCAAAATTAATATTGTTTTCTTTCTTAGTGATAGCGATATTATAAACAGCATCCTTAAGCATTAATATTGAATCGCAGACTTTTGGGTTTGTAAGAGAAAAATATTCATTAGCATTTTTAGAAATTTTTCTTACAAGCCTCAAATCAAGAAGAGTCTTTAGATGTTCTTCAATAGTTACGTTGTCAACATTTAGTAAGTTTGCTATAGCTAATGATGTTAATTCTTTTTCATAAACAGAACAAATAACATCAACAAGAGATGAATCGGAAAAGATATTTTTTAGAATTTCATTTACTTTATTTAGTTCATTCATAAAACATCGAGCAATGTTTTTAAAATTTATTTTTGAACCGGGAACCCTTCATCACGCCAGGAATTAATATCTTGCTTTAAAATGACAACATTGAATCCATGCCCGGATAAAAGTTTTGCGGCTTCGGCAGCAAGCACACAGTAGGGACCTCTGCAGTAAGCGACAATCTCTTTGTTCGGTGATAATTCATTTAATTTTTCTTTAAGATCGCTTAGCGGAAGCGAAACGGCATCCGGAATGTGCCCGTTTAAAAATTCTTCTTTTGGTCTTACATCTATTAAAGTAACTTCATCTTTTTTTAATTTATCCCACAACTCTGCTGCAGAGATTGGAAGTAACGCCGATCTTTCTTCAAAGAAAAGCTTTGCTGTTTCCCTTATTTCGGAAGCGCTCTTTTCTGTCAGAGACTGTAAGTTTTTCCAGCATTTAACCACCTCATCGTTTGAAAGACTATAAATAACCCGCACACCGTCTTTTCTGCTTGTAACTATTTTGGCGTTCTTCAAAATTTGTAAATGACGCGAAGCATTTGCAAAGTTCATATTAGTTTCGTTGGAAAGAGTATCAACGTCTCTTTCGCCTTGAGAAAGAACGTCTATTACTTTAAGACGTTTTGGGCTGGCGAACGCATTTGCAATATTTGCAAATTGCTGAAACGTTAAATCTTTAAATTCTCTACCGGTCATATAATTATTATATTATTCAATTGAATCATTGAATAATAATGTTTTATTTTGAAAATAACAAGTATTCAAATGATTTTATGAAAAATATTATATTCAATAACGAGTCCACTTCTAAAAAACCCAAATACTCAAATTGTCATTCCCACGAAAGTGGGGAGTGGGAATCTATCTAAAATTCTATGTTTTTTAGATTCCCGTTTTCACGGGAATGACCTTTTTAGAGCGGACTCAATAATAATTCTGAAGAATATAACTGCTGGTTTGATGAAAATTACGGCTTATTTTTATCGGAACTAAAAGCTTTGAAAGCACACATACCGGATTCCGGGGTAAGTAAAACATTTATCTACGATATTTCAAATGCCATAAGAATTAGAACGAATGAAAGAGGATAGAAGCGATATGAATATCATACTTGATTTTGATATGTCTTAATTATATTTTCGCAAATACGAAAATGATAATAAGGACAAACATTATATGCCGACAGTTGAATTAAAAAATAAACTAAAGAATAAAAACAGAAATGCAAATGAACAAAGGTGTAGGGTCGTATGTTTCAATATTGATAAAGTAAACGAAATAAAAAAGGCTTTGCCCACAGAAAAAGAGTTTGGCGAACTAACTAATTTCTACTCAGCGATTAGTAATACAACCCGGCTGAAAATTATTTTTGCTCTCGCGAAAGGAGAACTTTGTGTTTGTGATATTGCAAATGTTCTTGAATTGAGCATTCCGGCAACATCTCATCAACTTAAATATCTTTTTGAAATGAAAATATTAAAGTACCGGAATGACGGTAAAATGGTCTACTATACTCTTAACTCTGAAAGATTAATTAGTATTTTAAAAGATGACGTAAAACTTATAGAAGAAACGTTTACTCTCTAATATATATAAGAAATGAAATATGAATAAAAAGAAATTGCTAATAATCGTCGTAAGCGGCTTTGTTATACTTTTATCCGCCATTTTGGTTTATTCTGGGAATCCATCCCTTCGGGGAAATATTGGTTTAAATAATACAGGAATTAATTCAAGGGGATCTGAAATGGAATTAGTAAACGTTGAGAAAATAGTTGAAAATCCGGAAAAGTTTTCCGGACTTGTAAGTGTAGAAGGAACAGTAACAGAAGTAATAAACAATAAGAAACTTTTTACACTTGGTTGTGAAGATGTTTGTGTCAATTTGCCGGTTGCATACAAAGGTGAATTGCCGAAAGCTACAAGCAACATAATTGCATCTGGCGAAATAAAAAAAGACGCTGATGGAAAATTCTTCTTTGATGCTAAGGAGATTAAATATAAATGAAGAGAAAGATTGCTTATTCAATAATTTCTTTTTTTGTTGTTCTTTTTATTCACTTCGCATATACGATATGGCAAATAATAGAAACAGTTGATAAGTGGAAGCAGGTACATGCGGTTAATCCTTATTGGCAATATTTTGAACGTCAGGAATTTTTTCTTGGTATATCTTATGCTTTAACTGCTGCCTTTACAGTATATGCAATAACTAATTTTTTTAAAAAGCGAAAACTAGGAATTACCGGAACTGTAGGAGGGCTTACACTTGCCGGAGTTCTCTATTTTGCCGGATGTTTTTTAACCGGCTGCTGCGGTTCGCCAATGCTTACAGTTTATTTAAGTCTTTTCGGCTCTTCAATTCTTGGATTTGCAAAACCGCTTACAGCTGCTCTAACCGGATTGTCAGTTACAATTGGGTTCATCTGGATTAACAGAAATTATAAAACAAAAGCATGTTCAAATAATGATGTTTGTTGTGGAATAGATGAAAAACAAAGTGAAGGGAAATTTGTTATGAATAATAAAATTGAAAATATTAATGAAATTGAGATGTTAAATAAAATCAATTCAGAAATGGAAGAAGGGATTAACCTTCTAAAATGCCAGCAATGCGGATGTATGAAAGACACGATAGAGTACCTAAAACATAACAGTAATGAAATAGGTTCGTTGGAAATTGAAAATAAAATCAGTAAGTGGGAAAGAAAAATAATTCCAATTAAATATTCTTGTCTTGGCTGCGCTCATTGCTATCCGGCAGTTGCAATGAATCTTTTTAGCGAAGCTTTCCCCGAAAAGATTTCTTCATCAAAATTAGATTGTGCCTTTGAAATTAAGAATGATAAATGGCCTTATGTGGCAGGTGAGTATTATGCTTTCTGTGGAGGAGATTATGGAAATCCATCCCTTCGGGATTGCCCCGTAGCAGTTTCTACACTTGGCGATACAGAACTTGCAGATAGACTTGCTCAAAACCATCCTAATGAACTTTGTATTGTTGGAAAAACTGAAACGGAAAACATCGGTATTGATAAAGTGATTAAGAATACTGTAACAAATCCAACAATAAAATATTTACTCCTTGTTGGAGAAGAGCCAAAGGGACATAAGTCCGGCGAAACATTTGTCGCGCTAAGTAAAAATGGAGTTGATGATAGGATGAGAGTAATTGGTTCGACAGGGAAAAAACCTATATTAAGAAATGTATCGGTTGAAGAAATTAATTCTTTCAGAAATCAAGTAGAAGTTGTTGATATGATTGGATGCAGTGATGAAAATCTTATTGTGGATAAAATAAAAGAGCTTGCATCAAAGCCTCAAGTTCACCTCGCAAATCTACCTTTTATAGAAAAAAGTAAATCTTCTCCCAAAGGGACAGGTTGCGGCTGCAAAGAATGTGAAGATGAAAACATAAACACAGCTACAAGAGAAGTTGAAGTTATTAAAGCAGAAGAACCATCCAACATAATTATGGATAAAGCCGGATACTTTGTAATTCTACCAATTCCAGAAAAGAATCTTATTAACGTTGAGCATTATTCTTACGATAATACTTTACTGAGAGTTATTGAAGGAAGAGATGCAAGAAGTATCTATTGGACAATAATAGAAAATAATTGGGTAGCATTTTTGAGTCACGCAGCTTACCTAGGAAAAGAGTTAGAGAAAGCCGAGCTTTCACTTAAGCTTGGGTTTAAATATGTTCAGGATGGCGCTTGAAGCCTTTTCTTTCAAAAGAGAAACAAAGAAGGAAATATTTCTTGAATTCTGGAATATGAATGCTATAAAATTTTATTTAGACCTATTGAGGAGAATATCACTCATAAATTTATTATTTTTGTGTTGCAACTTTATTAAAGTTCTGGCATCAGATTAGTATAAATTTATTAGAAATGATTAAACATTTATTAAAATACCGTTCATTAGTAGCAGCTATTTTTGTTTTAGTGGCGTTTCTATTTTGGTTTGCTTACTCTGAAATCGGACAGTATACTGTGGAAAAACAGCATCCCCCTGCACAGGATTATTGTAAGGTAGTTAGAGTAATAAAAACAGAAATTAGTAAGACTGCTGCAAGTAATTTATCTAAGCTGAAGGTTGAAAAATCAATGTGGATTAATCATATTGATGAAACAAACCTACACATTGTTTCATTAAACAAAGTGGATAGTGGGCATTTTTATCCACCACACAAGACTACCCCAATTTATCTTTACAACAGAACATTTCTGATTTAATACTTTCCTTTTCATAGGACGCTTCGGCATCCTCTCTTTTCAATTTATCCTTTGAGAATTAAAAAGGATATTTAAATAATAACATAATTTTTACAAGCATTTTAAGGAACAATACAATGTTAGCTTCTCCCAAAGGGATGGATTCCCAAAATAAAAAATGGTACGCAGGAATTGCAATAGTAATTGCGGCTCTGCTTGTATCTTTAACATTATTTGCACAAAGCCAGCCAAAGAAAAATCATTATACAAATCATACTTATGATTCATCATGGTGGAACTCTAATGTTCCGGAAAAATATTGGCTTAGTAACAACCAGATAAACCAGGTCAATAAAATAAAAACGGAATATGACGGACTTATTCAACCCGAAATTGACAAGCTAAATTCTGTGCGCGGAGATTTTTCCGATTACCGGCAGCAAGATGATATTAGCAGCAAGCGAATCAGAGAATATCAAAGCGAACTAAGAGGAATTGAAGACAACATAAACAGCTTAAGGATGGAAGCAGAAAGTAAGATTAGAAAAGTCTTTACCAGCAGTCAGAAAGCATATTTCAACGATTCACGGTTTGGCTGGTGGGATGGATTTTATGAAAGATGCGGCTGGGGCTGCGGAGATATGGGCTATGGAATGAGAAACCACGGGTATATGGATTACGGCATGAGAAATTATCGCGGTATGCATAACTGCGGCGGATGCTGGTAATAGTAAATCAATGTATAGTTAGATGGATCTGCCCGCCGGATGTAAACGGCGGAAAATTATTCACTACAAGGAAGATTTATGAAAAGTATATCCAATAAAATTAAATTGATGGTTTCAATTTCATCTCTAATAATTGCGTACGGCTGCGCACATGGAACGAACAAGATAATGGGCACAATAGGCAATGAAAAAAAGGACAAGGATAAAATTGTAATCTGTGTGTTAGGCACTAAAGCTTGTATGCCGGTAAAGATTGACACAAATATGACTGTCAAATACCGGGATCAAGAAACAAAGCTGACCGATTTGCCTTATGGTCTTTACGTAGAAGCTGATATTATAAATGATAAAGCTAATGGAAAGGTAGTTAAAAATATAAGCATTAATGAAACAAAAACAGCAATATGTTTCACCAAGCTGAAGAAAGAACAGGAAAATAAATTGAGCGATGTGTTAAGAAAAACCAAAGGCGTTACCGATTTCGAGATACATTCGGAATCAAGCCAGGTATATATTGCATACGATCCCAAAACTATTGCTTATAAAGATTTGGAAAACACAATTAAAAAAGAAGGTTTTGAATTAGAATAAAAAAGGAGTATAACAATGGAAACAAATTATGGATTCTCAAAAATAGTTAATCTTGGTTACGATGAAGCAATTGAAAAAGTAACCGAAGAATTAAAGAAAGAAGGATTCGGAGTGCTGACGGAAATTGACGTTAAAGCAACACTGAAGAAAAAACTTGATGTTGACTTTAAACCGTATAAAATACTCGGCGCTTGCAATCCGCCGTTTGCTTATAAATCTCTGCAAGCTGAAGAACAAATTGGATTGATGCTGCCTTGCAACGTAATTGTTTATGTGAACGATAATAATGAAACGGTTGTTGCAGCTATAGACCCAATAGCTTCTATGCAAGCGGTTAAGAATGATAAGCTTGGTGAAGTAGCCGAAACAATACAAGGTAAATTGAAAAAGGTCGTCATGAATCTTTAGTGGTTTAAGAAATTACTGGCTTATTGTCTAATAGAAAATAAGTATTGAAAATTACCAACAAATGGTGATTGACGCGCACCGGTTTGTAAAATATATGCAGGTATTGAAAAGAATAAAAGAAAATAACTATGAGAAACGAAAAAACAGCAGAAAAAACAGAGCTACGTGATTCAAACATAACTATGAAGAAAATCAAAAATATGCCAAAGGTGCGGGACATGCTCAAGGTTTGGGGTCCAGCTTGGCTTGTTATGATTGCTGATGTAGATGCGGCAAGTGTTATAACTGCAGCCCAAACTGGCTCAGTTTACGGTACCAAACTTATTTGGTTCTTGCTATTGTTAATTTTCCCTTTATTTGTTATACAGGAATTGGCGGGGCGTGTTGGCGCAGTTACAGGCAAGGGATTAGGTGAATTAATTAGAGAGAACTACAGTAAACGCACGGCGATTTTGGCAGCTGTACCAATGGCGCTTGTGGATATAATCAGCTATGTAGTGGAATACACTGGTGCGGCTATTGGTTTTCAGATTATAGGAATATCCCCTCAAGTTTCTGTTCCTTTTATTTTCATTGCACATATTCTTTTGGTTTACAAACGAAAATATGCAGAAGCAGAGAAACCCCTACTAATCATTTCAGTTTTGTTTGCCGTCTCATGGGCTGTTTCCGCATATTTAACAGCCCGGAAGGGAATTCAGGTGACACCATTTTATTTTTCTGCTTCAACCAGTTTCTTCTTTTTAATTGCAGCAAACGTCGGCGCTGTCATTATGCCGTTCATGCTCTTTTATCAAGCTTCAGCAACTGCCGAGAAAGGGATAATAGCCAAGAGCCTGTGGGCGGTTAGACTTGAGACAGCTATTGGGGCAATTGTTTCAGAGCTAATAATGATTGCGATTGTAATTGCTACAATTGGAGTGAACAAGGACTCTTTGGATTTTGCATCACCGGGAATTCTTTCGCAAGGACTATCTTCAGTTGCCGGTACATTTGCGCCCTACTTTTTCGGCATAGGATTGATTGCCGCCTCTTTCATTGCACTTATTGTCATTTCTCTTGGAAGTAGTTGGGGTGTTGTTGAAGCATTAGGGTGGGGCAGCCC
>JAJYOQ010000563.1 GCA_021796135.1 Bacteroidota bacterium | reverse complement strand
AACCAAATTTTCTTCCTTTATAATTTCAAGAACAGAAAGAGCAGCCGCACTTGAAAGAGGATTTCCTCCAGTTGTGCTTGATAATTCACCGGGTGACATACATTCAAAAATTTTCCCTTCCCCCCCAACAGCAGAGGTTGGAACACCGCTGCCGAGACCTTTACCCAAGCAAATCATTTGTGGTTTTATATCTTCCCATTCAATTGCAAATAACTTTCCCGTCCTACCAAAAGAAGCTTGAACTTCATCAATAATTAAAATCAAGCCTCGATCGTGAGCCCAATTCTCCAATTCTTTTAACCATCCTTTGGGTGGAAAAACAAAACCTGCTGCACCCTGATATGGTTCAGCAATAACTGCACCCAAATCTCCTGAAGAACTAGATTCAATTATTTTGTCTAACATTTTTATACAATAATAATCACACTCAGGAAATTTTTTGTCATAAACACAACGAAAACAATTTCCGTAAGGAGCCATTATACCACCAGGCACAGCCGGACCGAATTTTCGCCTGGTATTACTATTACCAGAAACACTCATCGGGCCATAAGTTCTTCCATGAAAAGCACCGTAAAAAGATAAAACTTCATGTTTACCAGAATAACGTTTAGCAATGCGAATAGCAGCTTCAGTCGCTTCGGAGCCTGTGGTAAGAAGAAAAACTTTGTCAATGTTATCCGGTAAAACTTCCATCAAACGATTTGATAGTTCGACTCTTTCAGGTGTAGGGAAAGAGTAGCAATTCATTAATCTCTTAGCTTGATCTTCGATAGCTTTAACATGCTTTGGATGAGAGTGCCCAATATTTGTAACAAGAACACCTGAGGTAAAATCGAGAAAAAGGTTACCATCAACATCAGTAATCCATACACCTTCTCCATGATCACAAACAACAGGGACTTGATCTGCCATACTTTCTGGTTCACTAAGTTTAGACTGGTTAATAATTGCCTTTGAATTTGGTCCAGGGATTTTTCTTTGTTGGAGTTTCATATTTAATACCTTATTGTGGATTTAATACAGCTTCGCCCGGTCAGTCACAGATAAATATTTTTTATTATAAATAAAATTATTTATATTTCATATTGTGAAATATAATTTCATAAATGAATAATATCAAATTTTTTGAATGATGTCAAGAAGATATTCTCTTTTTTATTTTTGAGGAAAAATGATCTGAGATTATTATCGTAAAAAATATTGTTAACTAGAAAATATGGGCTTAGATTATTGGGGTTCAACACATCTTCACCCGGTCAGTCACAGATAAATATTTTTTATTATAAATAAAATTATTTATATTTCATATTGTGAAATATAATTTCATAAATATATAATATCAAATTTTTTAGATGATGTCAAGAAGATATTCTCTTTTTTATTTTTGAGGAAAAATATTTTGAGATTATTATCGTAAAAAATATTGTTAATTAAAACGTATGAGACTAAATTAATACATATAAATTTTTGAGATTAAATTTAGATAGCTTTGCAGAGGAAATATGGGTTCAAAAATAAAGGTTGTAGCAAAAACTTTCGAAGTACTTGAAACTCTAAATAGAAAAAACAAACTTTCTCTTAAAGAAATAACTGAAATAGTAGCCTTTCCAAAACCAACTGTTTTTCGCCTTCTTTATACATTACAAACACTTGGATACGTTGAACAAGAAAATGGGACCCAATCTTATAAACTAAGTTCAAAATTTATGTCTTTTGTTAAAGGAGCTAATAGCAGCAATAATTTAACCATTTTGGCAAAACCATACATGGAAGAATTACGAAATGAATTTAATGAAACTGTTAATCTTGCAAGACTCGTCGACAACCAGGCGGTTTACATTCGAGTAGTAGAATCCAATCAAACGTTCCGAATAAGCGATAATGTTGGTGATAGAGCTTCCTTTCATTCAACATCTATAGGAAAAGCAATTATTGCATTTTTACCGATTAATAGAAGAAAAGAAATATTAAAAAATCATTCCTTTACCAGATTCGCAAAAAAAACAGTCCTAAATATTGAAGATTTAGAAAGGGAACTTATAAAAGTTAAAAAACAAGGCTTTTCTATTGATGACGAAGAAGGGCATGATGGAGTAATATGTATTGGCGCTCCGATCTTTGATAAAGATCATCAATCATTTGCTGCATTAAGCATCTCAATTCCGAAAGTCAGAGCTAATAAATTAATTCTTGATAAAATAAAAAAAGGATTACCAAAAGTAGGGATACAAATATCTTTAGACCTTGGAGTTACTGATATAAGAGAATATTTAATTACCAAAGCGGGGCGACACGAAGAAAAGTGAATCTAAGTTAGAACATTCAACCGGAAGTACGCATAATCCGGAATAGAAATATCTACTAAGTGTCTGCCATCCGCTGGGAGCTAGGACGAGTCTTAATTTGGAGATGTGCTTATGCATCTTGCTGCGGAATGAGTCCTCGAATGGAGCTGCAAGATGCATTGCTCTGGTGTTCGGGGAAAATAGCTAGCGAAGTTTACGAGCAAGGTAATTTTTCCGTTCAAATGGAATCTCGGAATAACATAACGGGATAATAAAAATATCGCATCGTTAATAGGGCGGCAATGTTTCGATAAAATTGCCAATGTTTTTTGACAGCATTATTGATTTTTCCTGAACAAAATGGAAAAAATAAAGAGGCAGCTACCCGAAGCGAATGCGCGATTTTTGGGTTTGCAAAAATCGTGACTGAGCGGGTTTTTTTCAATTAACATTTGAGATAGAATAATTATAGCAATAACAACAATTTTGAAAGTCAATGGACCAAAATCGATGTACGGCTAATGTGGTACGGCGAATAATATGATCCTTATTACGTTTTTATTGCAGAGTCATCTGGTCGCCGACAAATTTTAAGGTGATAATTTGTAAATCCTTTGCTACAGACATATTATAAAACCACCTAAAAGAATATATTAAGCCCATTTCTTAATGGATGAAAAGAAAAATCATAAGAATTGTAATTATTCCGGTGGCGAATCCGAGGGAATAGTCTCTTAGGAAATTGTTTGTGGGGAGTTTAATTTGTTTGAGTACGGGATACGGGAGTTTTTGGGCG
>JAJYOQ010000562.1 GCA_021796135.1 Bacteroidota bacterium | reverse complement strand
CATTCCGTCCATACCGCCGCCGCCGCCCGGCATAGGAGGCATAGGAGATTCTTTTTCTTTCTTTTCGTAAACAACTGCTTCAGTCGTAAGAAGTAATGAGGAAACAGAAGCTGCATTTTCTAATGCTGTTCTAGTAACCTTAGTAGGATCAATTACTCCGGCTTTAATTAAGTTTTCATAAACTTCTGTAGCTGCATTAAATCCGTAGTCGTCTTTTCCTTCTTTGACTTTCTGAAGTACTACTGAGCCTTCAAGACCTGCATTATTAATAATTTGTCTTAATGGTTCTTCAAGTGCCTTTTGAATAATTTTAATACCGGTAGTTTGATCCAGATTATCTCCGGTTAATTTATCCAAAACTGAAATTGCACGAACAAAAGCAACACCGCCGCCGGCAACAATGCCTTCCTCAACAGCTGCTCTGGTTGCATGTAATGCATCTTCAACACGCGCTTTCTTTTCTTTCATTTCAACTTCAGTGGATGCGCCAATTTTCAAAACGGCTACTCCGCCGGATAATTTTGCAAGTCTTTCCTGAAGTTTTTCTTTATCATAATCTGAAGTGGTTTTTTCAATTTGAGCTTTGATTTCATTAATTCTCTTTTTGATATCGTCGCCTTTTCCGGCACCTTCAACTATTGTTGTATTATCTTTATCGATATTAACTTTTTTAGCAGTTCCTAAGTAGGATACTGTAGCATTTTCTAATTTGAAACCGCGTTCTTCCGAAATTACAGTGCCACCTGTCAATACAGCGATATCTTCCAGCATTGCTTTCCTTCTGTCGCCAAACCCGGGAGCTTTAACAGCGGCTACTCTTAATGTACCACGGATTTTATTAACAACTAAAGTAGCTAAAGCTTCGCCTTCTAAATCTTCGGCGATGATTAATAAAGATTTACCTTGTTGGGCAACTTTTTCTAGAACAGGGAGTAAATCTTTCATAGCGGAAATTTTCTTATCATGTATTAAGATGAACGGGTCTTCAAGGTTTGCTTCCATAGTTTCAGTATTGGTAACAAAGTAAGGTGAAAGATATCCACGATCAAATTGCATACCTTCAACTACGTCCAAACCGGTTTCAGTACCTTTTGCTTCTTCAACGGTAATTACGCCGTCTTTGCCGACTTTTTCCATTGCATCAGCAATTAACTCACCGATTGATTTGTCGTTGTTGGCAGAAATTGCACCGACTTGAGCAATTTCATTTCTTCCTTCAACTTCTTTACTTACTTTTTTAAGGTATCCTATTACTTTATTGACAGCAAGGTCAATACCTCTTTTCAAATCCATTGGATTTGCACCGGCAGTAACATTTTTTAAACCTTCACGATAAATTGCTTGAGCTAAAACGGTAGCGGTAGTTGTTCCGTCACCGGCAACATCGCTGGTTTTGGAAGCAACTTCTCTAACCATTTGAGCTCCCATGTTTTCGACCGGATCTTCAAGTTCGATTTCTTTTGCAACCGAAACACCGTCTTTAGTAACGGTTGAAGCACCGAATTTTTTTTCAAGAATAACATTGCGTCCTTTAGGACCTAAAGTAACTTTAACGGCATTAGCTAATTTATCTACGCCATTTTTTAGCTTTGAACGTGCCTCAGCATCATATTCAATTAATTTTGAACCCATATTGTAATCCTCCGATTTTTATTTTTCAAATTATTTATTATCCAACTATTGCAAAGATGTCGCTTTCGCGCATAATTAAGTATTCTTCACCTTCTGAAGTAATTTCCGTACCACTGTATTTACCATATAACACTTTATCTCCAACCTTAACTTCTGGTTTTACTAGTTTACCGTCATCAGCAACTTTCCCCGGACCGACAGCAACGATAGTACCTTCAATTGGTTTTTCTTTTGCAGTATCAGGTAAAATAATACCGCCTTTAGTGGTTTCTTGAGCTTCACTTGGCTTAATTATAACACGATCAGCCAATGGTTTTAAGTTCAATTTTGCCATATTTAACCTCCTATTTTTTTTGATTGTTAACAAAATTATTAGCACTCTCTATTCACGAGTGCTAATATAGTGCAATGATGGAAAAATGTCAAGATTTCCTTTTTGTTTAATCCTTATTAGATAGCGTTTTATTTTCCCAATCTTTATTATTCGTTTTCTTTTAATTATTTTTATCTTTAGGTTATATTAAATTCTTCTTTTTCTGAAATTTATTTGATTATTTCTTGGAGTTGATATGTCTTTGTTACCAATAACACTAATTGGCGATAAAATTTTAAAAAGGAAAGCTTCTTTAATTAAAGATGTTGATAATAAAACTGTGGAATTAATTAGAGATATGTTCGATACAATGCGGAATGCTAATGGTATAGGGCTAGCTGCTAACCAAGTAGGGGCTGATAAGTCTATTTTTATCATAGACATTTCAATAGTAGAAGGACATGAAGATAGTAAGCCGTTAGTTCTAATTAATCCTAAAATAATTGAACGATCAGAAAAAAAAGTTTTTATTGAAGAAGGCTGTCTTAGTATTCCCGATATCCGGGCAGAAGTAGAACGACCTGAGAAAATTACTATTATATATTATGATACAAATTTAAAGGAACACACAATAGAAGCCGATGGACTTTTAGCACGTGTTCTACAGCACGAATATGATCATTTACAAGGGATATTATTTACAGATTTGATAAGCGATGAAATTAAGAAATCATTAAAAAAAGATTTAAATAAAATCAGACAAAGAAAAATTGATTTCCAATATCCGGTAACAGAGCATGCTGATTACCAAATGCAATTATAAGAATTTGTTTGAAAATGAATATAATTTTCATGGGTACTCCAGATTTTGCAATTCCCTCTCTTAAAATATTATTGGAAAACAAACATAATATCTTGACCGTTGTAACTGCACCGGATAAAGAAAGGGGGCGAGGTAAAAAAATTACTTTCACTGCAGTAAAAGAATTTGCCCTTAAAGAAAAAATACCTTTACTCCAGCCTGTAAATTTAAAAGACGAAAATTTTCAAAAAGAACTAAAAAAGCTTAATGCCGATCTTTTTATAGTTGTTGCGTTTAGAATTTTACCTAAAGAAATTTTTTCTATTCCTGCAAAAGGTACT
>JAJYOQ010000561.1 GCA_021796135.1 Bacteroidota bacterium | reverse complement strand
TCGATTTTTGAAAAAAGCTCAATTTTAGGGCTTACAAACGATGTTGAATACGGATTCAAAGGCAGTGACCCTGGTAACCAATTGAATTTATTCAACTTATAACCGGACAGTAGTGAGTCAATAGTACCATTTATAAAATTTTGACCGTATCAATTTCCTGGCAAATTCATCATATTCAAAAGCATTTTCCCGGATTCAATTGCGCCGGATATTTTAAAGAGTTTTTAATTCTATTAAAACTTGAAAAGAGTATTTAATTTTTTATATTTGTACTCAAGAAGAAGTTGTAACAATTTCTATTTTAACCATTTTCCAAAAGAGATAAACAAATTGAGAGAAGAATATCACAAATGGCATTCACAGTATTTTGACCGTGAATTTGAGATGCTTGTATTCGGTCATGATGGTTATCCGATAATATTATTTCCTACATCAAAAGGTAGATTTTATGAGAATAAGGATTTTGGATTAGTCGGGAGCGCTGAAAGACTGCTTAATGACGGAAAAATTAAAATATATTGCCCCGACAGCGTCGATGCGGAAAGCTGGTACAATTATTCAATTAGTCCTGCTGATAGAGTAAAATCTCATATTGGTTATGAAAATGTTATTTTATATGATGTGGTTGAATTCGCAAAACATGAAACCGGCAGACAAAAAGTCGGGTTAGCTGGATGCAGCTTCGGCGGATATCATGCGGTTAATTTAGCATTTAGATACCCGGGAAGATTCGGTTATGTTTTCAGTATGGGAGGTAGTTTTGATATTAAACAATTTATTGCAGGTTATTATGATGACAATTGTTATTTTAATAACCCTCCTGATTATTTACCGAATTTAGATGATAACTGGTTCCTTGACAGGATCAAGGAAATGGGTATTATTTTAGGTACCGGCGAATGGGATATGTGCCTCGATGAAAATAAAAGGCTATCAAACATTCTTAATGAAAAAGGTATAAGCCATTGGCTGGATATCAGACAGGGCGCTGGGCATGATTGGCAATGGTGGCGAGAAATGTTCCCTGAATATTTGGGTAAAATTAAGGAATAATTATGAAGAAAATAGGAATATTATTCGGTCAGGAAAATACCTTTCCTCAGGCATTTGTTGATAGAGTAAATTCTAAAAATGATTCATCATTTTTTGCAGAGTTTGTAAAGATTGATAAGGTAATTCAAGGCGAAGAATGCGGTTATGATGTCATTATTGATAGAATTTCGCAGGATGTTCCATTTTATAGAGGATATTTGAAGAATGCAGCTTTAAATGGGACAGCAGTGATTAATAATCCGTTTTGGTGGAGCGCAGACGAAAAATTTTTCAATAATGCTTTGGCAACCAAATTAAAAGTCGCCGTTCCTAAAACTGTATTACTGCCTTCAAACCAACATCCGCCTGATACAACTTCAAATTCATTTCGGAATCTTGCTTATCCCTTAGATTGGAAAGGAATTTTTTCTTATGTCGGTTTTCCGGCTTATTTTAAACCATTTTCAGGAGGCGGATGGAAAAATGTTTATAAGCTTAATAATGCCGATGAGTTCTATAAGGCTTATAATGAAACCGGTCAGCTTGTTATGATGCTACAGGAAGAGATTATTTTTACAGATTATTTTCGATGTTATTGTATTGATAGGAAAGATGTCCATATTATGCAATATGATCCAAGACAACCGCATCATTTAAGATATGTTAAAGGTGCATTGCAAAATGAGAAAAAATTATTAGAAAAAATTAAATCTGATGTTTTAGAGTTAAATATTGGACTCGGTTACGATTTTAATACAGTTGAATTTGCAGTCCGTGACGGAGTACCGTATGCGATTGATTTCTGCAATCCAGCACCGGATGCAGACTTAAATTCAGTTGGCGAAGTTAATTTTGAATGGATTGTTGAAAGCGCGGCAAATATGGCAATCAGAAGATCACTCAATCATATTAATGGTAGAAATAATCTTACCTGGGGAAGTTTTATTAATTCATTTGTTATGAACAAAATATTATAAACTAATGGGTAAGCAACAATTATTTACCTTAGGAATTGAAGAAGAGTTCCAAATCATTGATCCGGATACCCGCGAATTAAAATCTCATATTCAACAGATTCTTGAAGACGGTAAGTCTATACTTGCTGAGAATGTGAAAGCCGAAATGCATCAATCTGTGGTTGAAATGGGCACAGGAATTTGCGGAGATATTAAACATGCAAGAAGAGAAGTAACTGATTTAAGGACAAACCTTTCACGTCTTGCTTTAAAAAATAATTTGAAAATTGCCGCATCAGGAACGCATCCGTTTTCTCATTGGAAAGATCAGAAGATTACAGATCATCCGCGTTATCAGGAAATTGTTTCAGATATGCAGCAAGTGGCAAGGGCAAATTTAATATTCGGACTTCATGTGCATGTAGGTTTAGAAGACAGAGAATCGGCAATACATATTATGAATGCGGCAAGATATTTTTTACCTCATATTTTTGCTCTTTCAACTAATTCTCCTTTTTGGTTAGGCAGGAATACCGGTTTTAAATCATACCGAAGCAAGGTATTCGATAGATTCCCACGCACCGGAATACCGGATCATTTTGGCAGTGTCGCAGAATACGATAATTACATTAATCTTCTTGTAAAGACCAAATGCATCGATAATGCAAAAAAAGTTTGGTGGGATATAAGAGTCCATCCGTTCTATGATACTCTTGAATTCAGGATCTGCGACATACCCATGCGGGTAGATGAGACAATTGCTATTGCAGCACTTTGCCAGGCAATTGTGGTTAAACTGTTTAAATTGATGAAGCAGAATCTCGGATTTAGATTATACCGAAGACTTTTAATTGCAGAAAATAAATGGCGTGCCGCACGCTACGGTATTACAGGTAAATTAATTGATTTCGGTAAACAGGAAGAAGTGGACTTTAGCGAATTATCTAAAGAATTAATTGAGTTCGTTGATGATGTTGTTGACGAATTAGGATCAAGAGAAGAAATTAATTATATCAACACGATAATGCAAAACGGTACAGGAGCAGACCGGCAGCTAAAAGTTTGGGAGGATACCAAAGATTTAAAAAAAGTTGTTGACTATATTATTGAAGAA
>JAJYOQ010000560.1 GCA_021796135.1 Bacteroidota bacterium | reverse complement strand
GAATGTTCAAATAATTATATTTTAAATTTGAAAGATTTATTACTGCATAAGTAGGGCGCATCAGAATTTTATCAAATTGTTAGTAAAAATATAGTTTTAATCAAAGTTATAATCAATCTAAAGAACTTAAACACAAAGTTAAAAAATATTTTTATGTAATGTTTGATATATTTCTTCTCTATTAAATACTTTCTATTGAGATGGCATCTTTAGTTTATGTTTCTTGTGTCATAATATTTAAAATGATTTTTCCATATGCCATCATACATCTTTCATTGCGGCTCATCGAACTAGGGGAATATCCGATTGTTTGGGTGGTCAGGTGTGTTATTGTAATATTTCAAAGATTAAAATAGAGATGATTCTTCTCGATATAATATCATTTATATCTTTAATTCCAATGGCTTCATTATTTAATAAGAATTTATGGCTAATAACTAACTTTTTCCTTGCAATAAATTCATCTGTTTCTTTATTTTTTGTCATCAATAAATCTAATTCACTTATTTACAACCATGATAATTTTTTCTCTTCCCCCTCTTTAGAATCTTTTACTACATCAAGAAATATTTCTTCCAAAGATTGGTAGGTTTCTTGTGTAATCTCGTTTTTTATTTTGCTCCGTATATCTTTTGTTGAAGATTGAAAAACTATTTTGCCTTTGTTTATTATTGCAACATCGTCGGTCAAATCTTCAATGTATGAAAGTATATGAGATGTTATAAGAATAGTTTTCCCTTTTGCTTTTAGCTGCTGTAATATTTTTTTTACTTTTATAATTGTAAAAACATCCAATCCATCAAATGGTTCGTCTAGTATAATAAATTCCGGATCATGCAATAATATTGAAGCTAATGCAATCTTTTTTTTCATTCCTTTTGAGTAGCTTTCAATCAACATTTGACGATGGCTTTCTATTTCGAAATATTCGAACAAATCATCAATCCGTTTTTCAATTGTATTTTTATCAAGCCCGTAAACTTCACCGACAAAACGAAGGTGTTCTTCCCCTTTTAGATAAATGAAAAGATCATCTGTATTCTCGAATAGAATCCCCATCTGTTTTTTAATTTCTATTGCTTCTTCTTTAAGTTCTTTTCCAAATACTTTTATTACACCAGAATTAGTATCAAGTAAATCAGCTATACAGTTAATAGTAGTGCTTTTACCTGCGCCGTTTGGTCCAATTAGCCCGAAGATAACGCCCGCATGTATAGATAATTTTAAATTGTCTAACGCTTTTAGTTCCCCGAAAGTTTTTGTTAATGATTCTATTTCTAAAATATTCATCTAAACACCATAATTATTTTTTCTTTCCGTTTGGATAACAGTCTGCCAAGCTTTGAAAATATTTGTTCTTTGTAGTAAAGAAAAGGTATAATCATAAAACATAATATTAAGAATATTAAGGATTTATTATTTGAAAGGAAATAATATGCAAGAGTGGTTTGGAAAATAAACCAAAGAATAAATGCAAGAATAAAAAATATAAAAAGACTAACCAATGACGTTAAGAAGCCACTCATTGCATTGAAATTAATTTCTTTCGGAAAATAAATTGATAATGGCAGTGCCAATAGAATTAACAAAAAGTAATTTAGAAGAATTAGCAATTCGTAAAAAATAATAATGCTAAATTCAGTACGGAATATTAACAATAAAATAATGTTAGTAAATAAAATAATCACAATATAATAATTAGAAATGAATGTTTTATTTTTTATAATACGGACAAAGCTTATTGGTCTAAAAAAATAATTTATAATTGCATCTCTTTCAAAAGCAAAAAAATTACCGGCAAAACTTAATACAATTAATGAATTAAAAAGGATAGAAGACGAAAACAAGTTGGTAATATTTTTGAAGTTTTGCTCTTTGCCTATACTACCTTTGATAAATAAAAATATTAATACCGGTAGAAAAACTGAAATCATTAAATGAAGGGACATAGTCCTCAATGAGCGCAAAGTATAGGCTATATCCTTTTTCGCAAATGGACTGACTGGGATTCTTATAAATACTCTTGTCAAGAAAGACCTATTTAAGCTGGTTTTTTGTATACTTCTGCCGTAGCTTTTGTTTTTTAAGAATTTTACGATACAATAATTTAACGCATAAATTATAATGTTTAGAATAAGAAAATATGAAATTGTTGAAACGAAATTATATCCCGTAAAGCTGGAATCGGGATTCAAAATAAAATGTGAATAGAAGCCGGTTGGAAATAAATTTAAATATTTTTCCACTAATATTAAATCTTTTGCATCTTTTAGGAGCAATGCTAACGTATGTATTATTACAATTAAAATTATCCCGGATAAAATTGCAAGAAGGGACATTAACTTTCTTGAGTGTTTTGAAGAACTAATTAACGCCAACAAATTTTTAAGCAAATAAATTATACTGCTAACGGAAAGGAGAAATAAAAGTAAAGTTGTTAAAAAAGTTATAATATCGCTCCATCCGGATAACCTATCCGGTATAAATATAGCAGCGACATAAAAAGGTAAAAAGAGCAGGTTAATAAAATCTCCCATGCCTGAAATTATTTCGTAAGAAATAATCCTGGTAAATCTTAACGGGTAATGTAAAAGTGTTTTGAATAGATTCTGCGCATAGTTTGAATCACTCAAGAAGAATGTTGTCAGAATATTGCTTATAACAATTATAAAGAGAGTAAGACTGAACAATGAGTGGAAAAGTACTGTGTCTTTATCAGGGTAAGTTTTAACATATTGAGTCACAAAGGCGCTTGACTGAATTATATTTAAAAATAAAAAAGCAAATAAAACGACAACTACAATTTTATACCAATTCTCAGCCCGTAAAATTGTATTCTTAAATATCTTATTCTTTATTTTTACTAATAAATAAATTGATTTGAACAATTCTATCATTTAATGTGTATTATATAATTAAATTAAAGCGGCTAATTAAATATTAGCCGCTCTTTGAAGATGGTTAGTTACAGAAGATTACGCCGCCAATTACGCCGCCCCAGAAGCCGCCAATCAACGTGCCAACAACTAATCCTCCAATACAGGACACAGTACTACCACCTTCAATTTCTTCCATTTGCTGAACACTTAACTGTTTCATAAGA
>JAJYOQ010000559.1 GCA_021796135.1 Bacteroidota bacterium | reverse complement strand
TATATCTCTTTTAAGATATATATAGTCATGGCTTCAAGCTCTGCAAGAAGAACTTATTCGCCAACAATAGTCGGATAGTTACTAATTAAAGATTATTTCAAATTGAAAATATTTAAGGAAGGCTTCGACAGCGGAGAGGAATTTATGTGGGATAAAAATTTGGGATGTATTCTTCTTTTTAAATGAAGATGTCTTAAAAATATCGCTAATATTTTGTTAATTCAATAGGATTTATTTATAATATAAATTTCATTGTCAATTTCTTCTTTTGCAATAAATGCCTCAGCCATCTTGACATCTTCTTCACTACCAATGAACAAAGGAGTATTTTCGTGTAGACTTTTCGGCTGAATTTCAATTATCCTTTGCTTTCCGTTTGAAGCTCTTCCACCAGCTGCTTCAACAATAAATGACATTGGATTGCATTCATACATTAGTCTTAGTTTCCCATTTGGATGACGGTGATCTGCTGGGTACATATATATACCGCCGTATAAAAGATTACGGTGAATGTCTGCTACCATCGAACCAACATAACGTGCCGAATATGGACGCTCCGTGGCTTCATCTTCTTCCTGAAGATACTTTATATATTTCTTTAACCCCGGATGCCAATATAAATAATTCCCTTCGTTGATACTGTAGATGTGCGATTTCTTTGGGATTTTTATATCGTCATGCGAAAGCAAAAATTCGCCGAATGATGGATCAAGTGTAAAGCCATGGACTCCTTCTCCGGTTGTATATACCAGGATTGTGCTTGAACCGTAAACAATGTATCCGGCGGCAATTTGGTTTACTCCTTGCTGTAAACAATCTTCAAGAGTTCCTGGCTGACCATCAGGTGTGATACGCTTGTAGATTGAAAAGATTGTTCCTATACTTATGTTAACATCAATGTTTGATGAGCCATCCAGTGGATCAAAGAGAAGAACATATTTTCCGATCTTATGCTTAGCCGGAATATGAATAATATCTTCTTCCTCTTCTGAAACCATAGCGCAAAAATGTCCTCCGTGATCCATCGCTCTTATTAAAGTATCATGAGCAAACATGTCAAGCTTTTTAACTTGTTCGCCATGAACATTATTATTGCCAGTAAAACCGAGAATATCAACAAGCCCCGCCTTGTTTACTTCTAATGAAATTATTTTTGCAGCTAGTGATAGATCGGAAAGTAACCTTGATAATTCGCCGGTTGCTTCAGGATGTCTTTTTTCGCCCTCGATTATGTGCCGGGCGAGTGTCATAAATTGTGTTTTAGCCATGTATCCCTATTGAGAACGGTTCTAAAATTTTCAATACCTGCCGGCGTTCTCTGCGGACGTTGCGTATCCTTTGCGCCTGCCTGTAACTTTGCAGTAATGAATTGCCGGTTACTATTATGCAATTATTTTCACATAAAACAGCCGGTGTGCTTTCAGAAATAAAATCTGTTATTTCAGGAGTTTTAATATCTCCGCTACTATATTCTAAACCATAAGGTAATTTTTTTATATCCCTTAATACAAGATAACTTTCGGGAATTGTTCGAGAATCAAACTTAGCATCACAAACACCAAATTTATTCTTCCTTAATCCATATGAAAAACTTTTTCAAGAGGAATTGAAATGGGTGATGAATCAGGATTGGTTTCCATAATATCTGACATATATTTCCACCATTTCTGAACGATTGGGTTAGAGCCTAAATCTTGCGAGGAAGAATCTCCCTCCTGATATTGAACAGCAAAAAGAGTATTTGTTTCTTCGTCAAGGAAAATCGTATAATCTTGTACCCCGCTTTCTGAAAGCAACCCTTTTAACTCTGCCCAAATTTCATCATGCCTACGTTTGTATTCCTTTTTGTATCCGGGTTTTAACTTCATCTTAAAAGCAATTTTTTCCATAATTTGGCCTATACCTCTTTAATTAACCCTCCTTAAGTAAAAACTCATTTGAGGATTATTCCCGTAGCACAGAATATTATTCTGTGCTACAATTTAGTATTCTTTTGATAATATGTTGAACTATCGTGCGTAAGATGAGTAATTAATTCTAATGCCCGCCAATCTTTAGACCTAATAAGTTTCCATAACCCACTATAATTGTAGCTGTAACCAGAGTGAAAATCGCCATTCCTAGTAAAAATTTTGATAAACCACTCGTATTTTTCCACTCTTTAAGAAAAATTCCCCATAAAGAACCAAATATAATTATGCTTGCCATGTGCAATGTCCAGCTCGAAAATCGGTATTTTCCCATTTGCGTTTCTCCCATAGTATAAAAGAAAAATTGGAAGTACCAGGTTGTTCCGGCAAGGGCGCTGAAGATATAATTCGTGAGTAAAGGAACCCGTGAAGGCGGATCAACCGGGTCAAGTGCTGCAATTACTTTACCTGTAACTAGAGGTTGACTTTCACTTTCTGCCGGTAATTTTGTGCGTCTGAAATATTGACCGAATGTTCGATTTTTTATCAACAGATATGAGCACCACACTAAATTTGTCACAAAACCACCTGCTGTAATCACTATGATCTTGGGTAATCCAGTCCATATCGGATTAGAACCATAATGCAGGGCAGTAGTAGATATTGGAACTGCTGAATCAAGTCCGAATGCAAAGCAAGAACTCATTACTCCGGAAAATATTGCTATAAGTATCCCCTTTCGCAGATTGAACTCTTTGATTGAGTTGCGTTTCTGCTCCTCGTTCATTTCTTTTTCTTTCGATAAACCGGCTGCAGCAGTAAGCACAATACCCATTAAGGCAAATACCGATCCAATGAGAATAACCTGTCCGGGAATTGCACTAAGTTTTGCGCCAATAGTCCCGTCAAATATTGGAGGCACATAAGTTCCGAAGAGAGCAGTGAGTCCCAAAATTATCCCAGTGCCTAAGGATAGACCAAGGTACCGCATTGTTAAGCCATAAGTCAGTCCTCCCGCACCCCAAAGCATGCCCCAGAAGAACGTCCATGCTAAAACACTGAATGGCTGTTGACCCAAAACCTGGATTAAATGTGGAACCAGTATTAATCCAAGTATCCAAGGAGCAATTATCCAGCTAAAAACACCGCCTAATAGCCAATAAACCTCCCACGACCATTTCTTTACAACTTTGAATG
>JAJYOQ010000558.1 GCA_021796135.1 Bacteroidota bacterium | reverse complement strand
ATAATTAATACTCCTCACCTTACGCAGTAACCACTCTTTGGAATTATGAAATACCGGAATAATGAAAGATACTATTTAATTCCATTATTCTATTACTGCAGTATACCAGGAGTTGCGTAACGTGAATTATTTATGTGAAACTTGTGCTTTTTCTTTTAAAGAACAAAGAACAATCTCAAGATATATTATCTCCTATGAATTTCAATGGCAAAAGTTTGCAGTCAGCCCAAAATAAAAATGAAGTCATTAGTACTAAATCTCTTAATTATTCGTGTCATTTCGACTGAGCCTGCCTGTCCGGTAGGCAGGTCATCAAAGGAGATGTCCCATAATATTCATGTCATTTCGACTGAGTCATCGAAGGAGAAATCCCATATACAAGCTCAACTCTCATGATAATCATGGGATATCTCAGTCGATGATTTATCCCGTATGCGGGACTCCTTCGATATGACAGAAGGAAGCAGCTGTCATTCGACCGGAGGGTCTGCCCCGTATGCGGGGAGAAATCCCATGAATAGCCCAGGTACAAGAATTGAACAAGGTATATCTCCCCGCAAAGGAGGTAGGCGCTCGATGGCTTATCCCGTATGCGAGATTCCTTCGATATGACAATGGTGGATTCTTAGATAGATGAATAAAACATTCAATCAAAAATCATCCACTGCGTCTTTCAGCCGCAGAGCGGTGATATATTAGTAGAAGGATATACCGAAAAAGAATTAAAGCTCCGGAGGAGCGACACATAACCATTGTGAACAAGATTATTGATTTTCATGTCAAACCCTTTCGCAATTGTATCGCCACTCTGTGGCTCTTTTATTTTTTTGTTTGCTATTGTTCTACTAATATGCCGCACCTCTGGTGCTTTTCCCTAAAAATGATGAATCTCTTTTATATAATTTTAGCAAACTACAAAGCAGTGAAACATTTTTAGCAGATTTCCAATCATCCAATATTCCATTGCGTTTTATCGTCTCACAGCCGCAGAGCGGTGATATATTAGTAGAAGGATATGCCGAATAAGAATTAAAGCTCCGGAGGAGCGACACATAGTTTGAATTATATTTGTCAAGCTTGCATGCCTATTGATGAGGCAGTCTTAACACCTCAAAATGTCATTAGCACTTTGCTGATAAGTTAAAAAAAAATATTATTATATTTATTATTATGATAAAAAAAGCTTGATGAGGTTCAGGCAGTGACTCCAACTTTGCACACTCTAAAATCCGGGAAGTGATTAGTCCGGCATTTCGCTTTCTGGATTTGCTCATACAGGCATATAAATTAAACCAACATGAGGAATATCTAACATGTATAGAATTTTTAGCAAAACCTTAATGTTCATTATATCATTAAGTATTGTATCCATTATAATGGCAGCCTCAAATAATAACCCATCAAAAAATAATATGGGTACCAGCTCTAAAAATCCATTCTTTGAGACCAGTAACCTTCCTTTCCAGGCACCGCCGTTTGATAAAATAAAAGACAGTGATTACAAACCGGCGATAGAAGAGGGAATGAAACAGCAATTATCTGAAATTGAAAAGATTGCAGATAATCCTACTCCACCTACATTTGAAAATACACTTGTAGCTCTTGAAAAAAGCGGCCAAATGCTCAACAGAGTTACAATGGTATTTAATGCTGTAACTGGTGCTAATACAAACTCATTATTGCAGGCTGTTCAGGAAGAAGAGGCACCTAAGCTTGCGGCACACAATGATGCCATTTTTTTAAATACAAAACTATTTGAAAGAGTTAAATCAATTTATCAAAAACGCAATCAGCTAAAACTCAATCATGAGTCACAGAAACTTATTTCATATTATTACAATAAATTTGTACATGCCGGTGCAAATCTATCCAATGAAAATAAAACTAAACTGAAAATGCTGAATGAAGAAGAGGCAACACTTATTGCCAAATTTATTAACAAACTTTTAGCCGGAACCAAAGCTGGTGCATTAGTTGTTAGCAATAAAGATGAACTGGCTGGACTTTCTACCTCGGAACTCGATGCGGAATCACATGAGGCATCTGCACGAGGCTTTTCAGGGAAATGGCTTATCTCTTTACAGAACACAACTCAGCAGCCTAATCTTCAATCTCTACAGGACAGAAAGACCCGTAAAGAGCTGTTTGAAGATTCCTGGAACCGGTGCGAACACAATGATGCAAATGATACCCGTTCCGATATAGAGCGCATTGCAAAAATACGTGCTGAGAAAGCCATGCTATTAGGATTTTCCAATTATGCTGCCTGGAGACTCGAAGATCAAATGGCTAAAACACCAGAAGCAGTGGAAAAATTTCTTGCCGGGCTTGTTCCCGCTACTGTTGCCAATGAACATAAAGAAGCTTCAGATATCCAGGAGTTTATTGATAAATCAGGTAAAGATTTTAAGCTTGAGCCCTGGGATTGGTCTTATTATGCTGAAAAATTGCGTAAGGCGCGCTTTAATTTGGATGACTCGCAAATCAAGCCTTACTTTGTTCTTGATAATGTGCTGCAGAAAGGTTTATTCTACGAAGCTCATGAACTCTATGGACTGACTTTTAAGGAGCTCCACAACATTCCTGTTTATCAGAAAGATGTTCGAGTCTTTGAAGTATTCGATAAAGATGGTTCACCCCTTGCACTTTTTTATGCTGACTATTTTAAGCGTGACAATAAGTCGGGAGGTGCGTGGATGGATAACATGGTGCAGCAATCAAAACTGCTTGGTACAAAACCGGTAGTTTACAATGTTACCAACTTTACCAAACCTGCACCTGGGCAGCCGGCTTTGTTAAGTTTTGACGATGTAACAACTATGTTCCATGAATTCGGTCATGCTTTGCATGGAATATTTGCCGACGAGGAATACCCAAGTCTTTCCGGTACAAACGTGCCCCGCGACTTTGTAGAATTCCCTTCGCAGTTCAACGAGCACTGGGCGCTTTACCCAAAGGTGCTGGAACATTATGCATTAAACTACAAAACCGGGAAACCAATACCTCAGGAACTTGTTGATAAAATTAAAAAGGCTAACAATTTTAATCAGGGTTATGATTTTACCGAACTGCTGGAAGCTGCTGATCTGGATATGGCATGGCATACG
>JAJYOQ010000557.1 GCA_021796135.1 Bacteroidota bacterium | reverse complement strand
CGATCTTGAAAGAAGAAAGTATTTTTTTCAAGTTGGATAAAACATTGTTTAAGTTTAACTATTTACTCTTTATATAAAATATGTTATCATTATGTGCAACTATCATAAAGATAATATGAAACCATCTCTAATAAGTAAATCCAAAGACACTGTTCAGACTTTCCTTCAACTAATACCATATAGAAAAATCTTAGCAATTGCGAAAAGGAAATGGATATTCCTATTCATTCTTCCAGCTTTGATATTTTCATTTTATTCATGCGGTTTGATTGATTCAAATGGAGGGAATAATCCTCAAAAGATTGTTGTCGTTAATAAAATTTATACAATGAATACCGACGGCACAAACATTAAATTTTTAGCTTACGGCAACAAGGCTCAGTTCTCTCCTGACGGAAATAAGATATTTTTTGGAAACCTTAATTCAATAAATATTGATGGTACCGGATTGCAGCAACTTATTCCGCAAAACCTTTCGGTTTGGGACTACAATATTTCAAATGACGGTAAAATAATTACCTTCAGCACCTTTTATGAACTTTATGTAATGAACATCGACGGCAGCGGTCTTATAAAACTAATTTCAAGGGATACAAATTTTGATTTTTCCACTAACGAATCGATTTCTCCTAATGATTCGTTAATAGCATATCAATATAACTTTGAAATCGGTATTATGAATTCAGACGGAACTAACAGGAAAACGTTATTAGTCTCGGACAGCGCTAATAAATACTTCAACCCTGTGTTTACTCCCGACGGAAACAATCTATTATTTATTAGAAGAGACTATTACGATGATTGGTATATTATAGAATATAATCTCAAAACTGCCGCAAGTTACTATGTCTTAACAGGACAACCAAGCGACGGCATAACAGTTTTACCAGATAATTTAGCTCTCTTCTCGGCAAATAATAGCATTCAAACTTTGGACATAGCCACTCATAAAGATATTATTCTGACTGATGGCTATCAAGAAAGTCCGTCTAAGGATTTGAGTAAAATTATTTATACAAAACCAAAAGACCCACAGAAAGCAGTTTATATTTACGACATTGGAACAAGAAACATAACTACACTAAAACCCGGCTTCCAATGGGCGGTTATCCAATATCCAAAATTTTCACCTGATGGAAAACAAATACTATTTGAAGCTGATTCAACCTACATCGATGGTTATCTTTTTCAATAAAGAAACTATGTGAATTAGTAACATACTTTTTTGGTATTCCATGTTTCTTCAAGTATTATATCAAATTCTTTTTCGCCTTTATGGCTTCTAATAAACTATTATTTTTAATAATACAAATGGAATTGAAGCAGCGCCGAATCTTGTTTAGGAAGAGGCGGCTGGTTTGGCTGCTGATGCGCAAATTGAAATCGGTATTCTGGAATAAGTTCTATAAAGCTGAAAGGATAAAAGCTAAAACCTACCACTAACCTTGATACATCGTTATTTGTTAAGCTTATATCCGGATTAAATCTATCGTACCTGAGAACAGCTTCCAATCCTTTCGTTACAACATAAGAGGCTTCCAACATTTGTGCACTGGATTTAGTCCCGGTGAGAATATAATCCTGGGCAATATCATATTCGCCGATGAGTGTAAAATCATCAACGCCAAATCCTAAAAATCCGCCATACATATTTACTTTATGTTCCGAAGGAACTTGGGTGTAAATTAAAGGACCGGAAAAGTTTGTGAAGGAACCTCCAAACATTAATGCAACTTTGTTTGCAATAACCGGCGAGAAATGAATGCTTGCCGTATAAGCCGGATCGCTTTGAAAATTAAGTGAAACCGGGGCACCGACACTTGCAGTGAACAATCCGAAATCTGAGATATTATAGCCGACTTCAACACCTGTAACATTATAGCGAGGGTCAAATATTAAACCTTGCCGCGTATTTGTTGTAAATAAATATCCGAGGTCACCGCCGCGAGTGTATGCGGTATGATCATCAAGTAGAACTCCGTAATCGGGGACAAAACTACCGGCTTTTATATAACTTGAGTTCGGAAGAATATGGACAATTACGAATCCCACCCAATTTGCATTAACAAAATCATAATCACTGTAAATATCAATACTGTCCATAACTTTCACATTTATGTACATTGAACCTTGCATTTTTTGAAAAGTGGTTTTGCCCAACTGTTGGGAATAAATATATTGCGAGCGGTAGTCAAGTCCGAATTGAATATTTTTTCCTATATAATCATCCATCGTAAGGTCTTTATCTCTTTCTCTGGGAGAGACAAGAGGCAATACCCTAAGACCATAATGCCAACCGCCCCGGTTTCGCATGGCGCCGCCGGAAGGGTCTATATGGCAGTCCATGCATTGCGCACCCATTCTTAGGGCATACCGTGGTAACGCAAAGTTTTGATTAGCGGTAATGCTCAGAATAAATAAAACCAACCCAAGTTTTAATGATTTCATATAATTTCTGTTATAATAATGAAAAGGTTAATTATTTAAGTTAAAATAATTTTTATCATTATTATTTTCAAAGACTCTTTTTTTAATGTGCTGTAAAACATTATAGGATTGTAAATGATTTCTGGATTTGACAAATCAAATAACATTGATTCCAAAACCAATCTTCTTTACTTTTAGATCTTAATTAATTGAGTTTATGAAAAAAGTTTTAATTTTAGGCTCTACCGGCTCTATTGGAAAAAACACTTTAAATGTGATCAGAAATTTCCCTGATAAATTTGAAGTCGTCGCACTTACCATTAACACAAGAATAGACTTGCTTGAGCCACAGATAAACGAATTTAAGCCTCGTATAGTAGTTGTTAACGATGAAATTCTTGGCAAACGGCTAAAAGAAAAAGTCGGCAATAAGTGCAAGGTTATTACCGGAAATTCCGGATTGATAGAAGTGGCTGCAAATTTGGATTACGACATTTTTGTCGGTGCTATGGTTGGCTCAAACGGGTTAGCGCCAACTATCGAAGCAATTAAGCGGGGCAAAACAATTGCGCTTGCAAATAAAGAAACCTTAGTTGTTGCCGGAGAGTTAATTACAAGTCTTTGTGAAAAATATAATTCAAAACTAATACCGGTTGACTCTGAGCACAGCGCAATTTTTCAATGT
>JAJYOQ010000556.1 GCA_021796135.1 Bacteroidota bacterium | reverse complement strand
GCCTGGGCAAAAATTTTCAGGTCGGCGTCGGGATGGAATTGCTTGGACGTGTCATCGATGGTCTGGGAAATCCGATTGATGGAAAAGGTGAAATCAATTGTTCTACTATGATGTCAATTCATAGCCAGCCTCCTAACCCTCTGGAAAGAGAAAGAATTCTGGAACCTCTGCAGACCGGTGTTAGATCTATTGATGGCTTGCTGACGGTCGGGAAAGGTCAGCGCCTTGGAATATTTGCCGGCAGCGGTGTAGGAAAGTCTGTTACACTTGGAATGATTGCGCGGAATACTAACGCTGATGTTAATGTGATAACTTTGGTCGGTGAACGCGGAAGGGAAGTTAGAGAATTTATTGAAAAAGATCTTGGTCCTGAAGGTCTAAAAAAGTCTGTTGTAATAGTTGCTACTAGCGATAAGAGCGCTTTGATCAGATTGAAGGGAGCTTTCATTGGTACAACTATCGCTGAATATTTTAGAGACCGCGGAATGGACGTGGTCCTGATGATGGATTCTCTTACAAGATTTGCTATGGCTCAAAGAGAAATTGGATTGACTGTAGGCGAACCTCCAACTACTAAAGGTTATACTCCTTCTGTGTTTGCAGTTTTGCCTAAATTATTAGAACGTGCCGGGAATACGGAACATGGCTCAATCACCGGCTTCTATACCGTGCTTGTCGATGGTGATGATATGACTGAACCTATCGCAGATGCTGTGAGATCTATACTGGATGGGCATGTCGTCCTCTCCCGTCAGCTTGCTAATAAGGGACAATTCCCCGCAGTAGACCCTTTGCAAAGTATTAGTCGCGTTATGCCGGATATTGTCAGCAGAGATCATAAGAAAAGAGCTGTTGCATTTAATGAAATACTTGCAACTTATAAGGAAGCAGAAGATTTAATTAATATCGGTGCCTATGTTAAAGGCAGTAATCCTCAAATTGATCACGCTCTTTCTAAAATTACTCTATTGCGAAATTTCCTAAAACAGGATATGAACGAAATAGCAATTTTCGAAGAAACTGTAGCAAGATTAAACCAAATTATTGAAAAACCTTTATAATGGAAAATAATGTCAAAGTTTGTTTATAAATTCGAAGCTATTAGACAGGTTAAGGAAAGTCTTGAGAAGAAAGCTCAGAAAGAAGTAGCTATTATTGAACTTGAAATAGATAAACTGAATAAAGAGTATAATAAGATTTTGGAAGAAGAGAATTCTAGCAAAGGCAATTTCTTTACTAAAAATACTCTTATTAGTGAAATAAATTTTAAAAAAAATTATGAATTGTATCTCGCAAAAATGAGAAGTGAATTAACTGAAAAGATTTCAAAACTCAATAATCAAAAAGATGTTAAAGTTTCTGAATTGATCCAAAAAAGTAAAGAACATAAAATATTCGATTCTCTTGAAGAAACTTTGCATGAGAATTATAAGAACGAAGAAAATCATAAAGAAAAGCTATTCGTTGATGAATTGGCAACTCAAAAGTTTATTAGGCAGAAAAAGTGAAAGCAAAGATAATATATATTGTAGCATTCCTGGCAGCATTCGCATTTACGACCGCCGGAATTATTTATTTTAACTCACAATTTAAAGACATATTTAAGTTCGATTTTACTCCGGTTGAAAATAAGGTATCTCCTCCGGCTATTAGTGACACAGCAAAATTAACTTATGGTCAGGTTGTCGATTTGCAAAACCAACTTAAGAATGAGCTTTTAGATTCTCTAAGAAATATCTATCAAAAACCTTCGCCGGATACAGTCTATGCTAATCAAAGAGCTGATTCTGTCCTCTTTGACAGTTTGAAAATTCTTGAATCGGCTCTGCAAAAGTCTCAGAAAGAAAATCCTAAAAAGAAAGTAAAGGCTAAACTAGTTTCCTCTGTCGCAGAAGCTCCTATTAAAAATATAGCAGCAAAAAGTAAAAACGATAGCTCCTATGTGCAATGGACAAAACAAACTGCTAAACTCTATGAATCTATGGATGCTGTCCAGGCTGCTAAAATAATTCAAAGTTATTCCGATAATGTAGCTAGAGACATTATATACTCGATGAAACAAAAAAAAGCTGCAGAGATTTTATCTGCATTAAATCCTGAAACTGCAAATAGAATAACACTGGCAAAATAATATGATATTTAATCCAATATTCCTTCAAGCTGCGGGACAAACAGAAACAATTGATCTACCGAAACAACTTAAGCTGAATGCTCCTGGTTATCTATTCTCGGATATAATTAAAATTGTTGGAGCAAGTTCACAAAGTAATAATCCGGATGAATCCTTGGTTAATGCTGATTCGATTAAATCGATTCAGTCAGGATTACAAAATATCTTGCAAAGTTTAAATGTTAAACAAAACTTACAATCTGCTGAAACTAAAGACTCATTAAATCATAATGAAGCTTCTGTATCTGCTGATATTGCAGCTATTATTCAAGCTATACAAAGTTCTCTAAATCCTGAATCAACTGAAACTAAAATTATCAGCAAAACATCAGCTCCATTAATCCCTAATCAGATTGCTTTGCAAATTGATAATATCGTCCCGTCGGGTAACCTCAGCCCAATTCCTCTTAATGGTCAGCAAATTATTAACAATGATGTACCTGAATTAAATAATACTAATTATTCCAATAACTTCGGAACTGTAAAGTCCCCTGATAACTCTCAAAATTCTCAAAATCAAAATTTAACCGATAAACTGCTGCTGTCATTGCAGTCCGGAACACCATTATCATTAAATGTTTCCCTCAATGGATCAAATTATTTAGTCAAATTCAATCCGGTTATTGATAATGTAAATAACGATGCAAACTTAATCGCCAATTCCGGAAATGACTCAATTAATCAGGAATCAAATAAAATTTATTTGGATGCTAAAGACAGTCTAAATAATAAAAATAACTTTGCGTTAAATCCCGAATCTTTATTAAGAATTCCTTCCTCTCAAACAATTTTACATGAAATTGAAAATGAAAGCATTCCAATTACTGACACTAAAGTTTTAAGTCAACAGTCTACAATTATGAATGACACTAAAGTTTTAGATCAACAGTTTGCAAATATGAAAGACACTAAAGTTTTAAGTCAGCAGCCTATTAATTTGAAAACTCAGCCCAAAACATTAAATGAAAAT
>JAJYOQ010000555.1 GCA_021796135.1 Bacteroidota bacterium | reverse complement strand
GTCTTCCAGTACGCCGCATTCTATCGCAATGCCCCACAAATTTTCATCTATTGAATATGGATTGTCCTTCGTGGCTTTTATCGGTATGTTATGTGCGATTGCATAATCCATTTCTTCTTCTCGACTTTTGAATTCCCATAATCTAAGCGGTGCAATTATTTCAAGATCGGGTGAAAGAGTTTGAACACCGACCTCAAATCTTACTTGATCGTTTCCTTTCCCCGTACATCCGTGCGAAACGGCATCAGCATTTTCTTGTTCGGCTACTTCAACTAACATTTTAGCAAGCAAAGGTCTCCCGATCGCAGTTGCCATGGGATATGAACCTTCATAAAGTGCCCCTGCTTTAAGGGCTTTCCATGCATATTGGGTTAAGAATTCCTCTCTTAAATCAAAAACGTATGATTTTACCGCGCCTGTTTTTGCAGCCTTTTCTTTTACTCCTTCTATCTCTTTTACCTGACCGAGGAATCCGGTTGCGGTTATTATCTCGGCGTCATATTTTTCACTTAGCCATTTTACCATTACCGATGTATCTAACCCGCCGGAATATGCAACTACGATTTTTTTCTTTGACATTGTTTTATCTCCTTATATATATCTAACCGACTTGCTCGGTCATCATTTTTTTAATTAACGAAACTAAACTTTCTATATGAGTGTGAGAACTTGGAATAACCAATACTGTATCGTCGCCTGCAACTGTTCCGATAATCTCCGGCTTGTTAAGGCGGTCAATAAAATGAGCTATGCCTTGTGCGCGCCCGGCTAAAGTTCTGACAACTATTAGAGACTCATTATTCTGGACATTTAAAATCTCAAATCCGATTAACTTGGCAATTTGCTTGCCGGATTCGTGCGAGTCGAGAATGTACCGCGGACCTCTTTCTGTAATTGCACGGATTACTCCGAGCTCAGCAAAATCCCGGCTTAACGTGGCTTGCGTTACCATTGTCCCTTCTGCCTCAAGCATCTTTACTAAATTGTCGTGCGATGATATAAACCTGTTGTTAAGCAGTTCTTTTATACGATTTAATCTCTTTAATTTTACTGACATAATTTTTATACTTTTATATCTGAAATAACTTTCTTAAGTGTTAAAAGAAATTTTGCTATTTCGTTTTGAGTTATTATAAACGGAGGCAATATCCTGAGAACAAAATCTCCCGCTGTGCCTACCACAAAACCCTCCTCAAGCATTTGTGAAGCAACTTTTTTTGCCGGAACTGTATTGGGAAATTCGACTCCGATAATTAAACCTTTGCCGCGTATGTTTTTTATTGAAGGATGATGCAAGCCGTGAAGTCCGTTCATTAGAATGTTTCCTATAGCAGAAATGCCGTCTAGCGCATTATCATCTAACAAGTCAACAACTTTATTTGCAATTGCAACTGCAACGGGGTTGCCTCCGAATGTCGAACCGTGATCTCCGGGCTTGATTACTTCGGCGACTTCTTTTGAACATAATGTTGCGCCAAGCGGAATGCCGTTTGCCAATCCTTTTGCAGATGTAACTATATCCGGAAGTATATCCTCATGCTGATACGAATAAAATTTACCAGTTCTCCCGACTCCTGTCTGAATCTCATCAACAATCAAGAGTATATTCTTTTCGCTGCATAGCTCCCTTAGACCTTTAATATAATTTTCCGGCGGCTCATTCACCCCGCCTTCTCCTTGAATTGTTTCAATTATAACAGCTGTAGTTTCTTCTGTGATTGCATTTGCAATGGCAGATAGACTACCGTAAGGCACATGCGAAAAGCCCGGCAGCATTGGCTGGAATCCATTCCAAAATTTGTATTGACCTGTTGCAGATAAACTTCCGTAGCTTCTTCCGTGGAAACTGCCGTGTGTTGAAATGATATGGCTTCTCCCGTTTCCCCATTTCCTTGCAAATTTAATAGCAGCTTCATTTGCTTCTGTGCCGGAGTTGGAAAAGAATACATAATCCATTCCCGATTTTTTTGCCAGTTTATTCGCTAAGGATTCTTGAAGTGAAGATGAAAATAAATTTGATGTATGCCAAAGTTTATTTATTTGTTCCGTTGCCGCAGCTTTTAATTGTGGATGATTATGCCCGAAGCTTGTTACGGCAATTCCACAGTAAAAATCGATATATTCCTTACCGGATGTATCGTATAGAAAGAATCCGTTTCCTCTTTCAAACTCTATTGGGTATCTGTTGTAATTTTTAAGCAATGCTGACTTTTGCATAACCACTTTCCGTTTTATTAATAATCCATGTTCCGTTTAATTTTTCTTGATCTAAAAGCTGAGAGCCGATCCAAATTTTGTTGATTCCCATTTTCAAAAGCTCTATGCAGCTTTTTAATTTTGGAATCATTCCATCCGTGATTTGCCCATCAACTATCCCGCTGATAATCTCATCTTCAGAAAGCGAACTTACCACGCTTCCGCTTATTTTGACACCGTCAACATCAGAAACAAAAAATACTGAATCTGCTTTTACTGCAAGCGCAACTGTTTCCGCAAAAAGGTCGGCATTTACATTCATTAAATTTCCGCTTGCATCTCTGCAAACGCTTGAAAATATTGGAATGATCCTTTCGTTAAGAAGCTCAATTATCCAATTTGCAGAACCTACTAATTCCGGCTTGCCTACATATCCGAGTTCTTTATCAAAATAATTTGCTATAAAAGTTCCCCGGTCTATTCCAGATAACCCCATGGCTTCAAAGTCCGAAGAATTTAGTTTTGCCGCAAGCCGGGAGTTGATTAAACCTGCTTGTACGGCTGCTACTACTTCCATTTGTCCCATAGAAGTCACACGCTGTCCGTTTACAAATTTTGTTTCGTGCCCAAGTTTTTCAGACCACTCGGAAATGTTCTTACCTGCTCCGTGAACGATTATAATTCCCTGAAAGTCTTTATAAAGATTTTTAATGGAATTAATCCAAATGTCGGTCGAGGTAAATTCGGAAATAGTTTTCCCGCTAATTTTTAAGATGGCAATTTTCATATTATCTCCTCATCAAGTCCTGTAATCGGCGTTAATCTTTACATACTCCTCGCTTAGATCGCAAGTCCACCAGGTTGTTTCTTCCGAGCCTTCTCCTAAATCTATACTTATTTCAAATTCCTTTTGAGATAAAATTTTTGAAGCTAGTTCTTCGTCAAGTGT
>JAJYOQ010000070.1 GCA_021796135.1 Bacteroidota bacterium | reverse complement strand
AAGAATATCCCCGGTATTCATAGAATATTTTCAAAAGAATTCTGCTAGAAGCAATCTTTTTACCCGTTTTTTAGGGAAATATATAAAAGATGAAAATGAAAGAATAATTTGTTTAGGTCATTTTAGATTATTACTATACTTGTTAAAAAATCAACCGGATGTAATACATATATTATCGGCTGAAAGATTTACTATTCCGGTTTTCTTTTACAAGATTTTATTATGGGGTAAAATTATAACAACTTTTCATAGCGTTATAAGATTTGAAATTAATAGAGATTTTGCTTTAAGGAATAAAATAAATTGTTTTAAAGATTACCTCTGGGAACAGCTGGCGATAAGATATTCTGATAAATTAGTGTTTGTGTCTGAAAGACATTTAAGTTTATTCAAAGAATATTATATACTTGAAGTTAAAAAAATTGCAATTATTCCGAACGGGATTGAAAAGGAATTTTATTCGATTAATGTCAAAAGGGAAATAGATGATTGTCTAAATATTATTTTTTACAACGGGATAAATGATACAATTGATCGGGGATTTATCCAATTTATTGAAAATTTTAAAAGACTTGCGTCAGATTCTATAAGACTATTTGTAATTAGCGGTAAAAGCATTTCTAAAAGTACCAATCCAAAAATTCAATTAGTCCCGCCAATGGGTAAAGAGGAGTTATTAAAATTTCTTATAAATAAACATGTATTGATTAAATCTACGACTTTTGACTCTTTCTCAATATTTACCGCCGAATGCATGGCAGCGGGATTGATTCCAATTATTTCCAATAATGTCGGATTAGAAACATATATAAGAAATGAGGGAAATGGATTTGTTTATAATCATCTTAATCCGCTAGAAATGTGGGAAATAATATCAAAATTATTGAACAAAGATTATGACTTCTGCACAATTTCAATGAATGCCAAGCAAATATATTCTCAATTAAATTGGTCAATCATTTCAAATCGATATCTAAATCTATATAAAGATGTGTATGAAAATTAAGATATGCCATTTTGTAAATAATATCACTGGTAAATCTGATGGAGTACTTGAGCATATACGCATGATTTCAAGATATAGCAATCCAGAATATTTTGGACATTATCTCGTCTATCAAGGATCTGAATTAATAGAAAAAGAAATGAAAACCTTAGATATAGAAACCTTTATTATTCCATCTCTAAATAAAAAAGTATCAATAAAAAGTTTTATCCTATTTTATTCTTTTTGCAAATCCAATAAAATTGACATTATACATACACATACTTTAAAGCCTTATTCAATTGGAGGAATAGCCAATATCTTTCTGAAGAAAAAGCTTATATTTAATTTTCATGGGCTATTTATAAATAATAAATATAATTCTAGAATTGAAAAACTTATATATAAGTTCTTTCATAAAGTAATTACCTTTTATAATGCAGTTGATTATGCAATTGTACCTTCAGCTTCAAGTAAGGAAATCTTGTACCGGGAGACAAATTTATTTCCCAAAATTTTAGTTTATTATAATGGATATGGTCAAAGCAATGGAATTTTGAGTAATCAATTATTAATAAAAGAAATAATTTATCTAAAATATAAATTTTCCTTTATTGCAATAATAGCAAGATTTAATATTGAAAAAAGAATTGACATTGCACTGAGAATATTTAAAAAAGTCACAGAATTAAATCCAAATGTATTTCTATTCCTTTTTGGAAACGGACCTCTCGAATATGAAATGAAAAGACTTGCTTATGATTTAAAGATTTATTCTAAGATTTTATTCCTGGGTTTTATACCGGATGTAAAAAATTATATAAAATATTTCGATTTAACATTATTTACCTCTGACTGGGAGGGACTGCCTTTAACTTTATGGGAATCAATGGCGGCAGGTGTTCCCGTGGTTTCAACTGATGTCGGAGGAATGAAAGAGATCTTACTAAGAGAAAATTGCGGACTTATTTTCCCAAAGGGAAGCATAGAAATTGGGGCAAAAAAAATCATTGATTTATTAAATGATAAAAAAAAGAGGGATCAATTTGGGGAAAATGGCAAAAAAGCAATTAAAAATATTTACAATAGTGAAAAGTTTGGGGAATACTTCAATAAACTTTACCTGGAATTATCTGCCGGCATTTAGGGGGCCAATAATTGAAACGTATTAGAATATTGCATATCTCTCCTGATTTTAATTATTCATGTGGAGTAAGTAAGTATGTCTATTCATTGTTAAAAAACTTTTCAATTAATAATTATTACGATATTTATTTTATTACTAACGGAGGTGATGCACTAGATAAGTTAAAAGAAATAAAAATAAGTTCGCATATTTTAAAATTTTCAAAGGGGATGCGGAATATCCTTTATATAATACAGAATTTAAAAGCTATTACTGATTATTGTTTAAAGCACAAAATAGATATAATTCACACTCATCATCGATACCCCGAATTATTAGCTTTTATAATCTCTAAAATTATAAAAATCAAAACTATCAGCACAGCTCATAGTATTTTATCCGGGAAAAATATTTTCAGCTTTAAATCAGAAATGATTATTGCGGTTAGCAATTCTGTGAAAAATGTGCTAATGAAAAATTATAAAGTACCTGTTGAAAAAATTGTAATGATTAATAATTTTATAGAACCAATATATGAAACTGACCAAAAAACTAAATTGAATATTAAATCTGATCTAGGAATATCTCCTAAAACAAAAGTAATATTATACTTAGGAAGAATGACGAAAATAAAGGGAGTTGATACTTTATTGGATTCCTTTAACTTGATCTCAAAAAAGTACAATGATGTCTTCCTATTACTAATTGGAAGTATCTATGATAATAGCCTTAAAAATATTTTAATTGATTTACCTACGCAGATCAAATTATTAAATCCTGTAAATAATCCTTACCCATATTATTCAATCTCCGATATTATTGTCTTACCTTCAAGGGTGGATCCTTTTCCTTATGTAATGCTAGAGGCAGGAATAGCAAAGATACCCTTTGTCGGTTCAAGAACCGGAGGTATTGAAGAATTTATAGATGACAATATAAATGGACTTCTGATAGAACCCGGCAGCAGCAAACAATTAGCCGAAAAAATAAGCTACCTTTTAGATAACCCTTGCAATGGAGAGCATTTAGCTGAAAATTTATTTGCTAAAGTAAAGGCGCATATCTCTTCTGATGAATATTATGAGATTCTTAACAATATCTATAAAAAAATGCTAATGTAAAATGATATTCTCAAAAATTATTAAAGATGATTTATCGCTTTTGAATTTAATAAAAGCATTTAACAATAAAAACGAAAACTTATTGTTAACTTATTTTAACCAGCATTGTTATAATATTTATATGACTAACAAAAAATATAAGGAGTCAATTCATAACTATTTCCAAATATATATAGACGGCATAGGGATATTTTCGGCTATGAAAATATTAAATTTTAAAAATGTAAAACTGATTAATGCAAGTGACCTAAATACAAAAATTATTGAATATTTAATTGTGACAAAACGAAAGGTTGTTATTATAGGCGGATCTTTTTCAAAATCCCAAATTTTAAAAGTTATAGAAGAAGGTCTAAATGTTATCCTATATAAAAATGGATTTTATAAAGACAATGAGATACCAAAAATAATTTCCGAAATAACAATGAAAAACACTGATATCATTATAATTGGAATGGGTGTTCCTAGACAAGAACTTTTTGCAATAAAATTAAATGAAAATTTGAAAGGCAAAATTATTATTTGTGTAGGGAATTTTATTGAATTTTATCTTGGGACTATTAAACGAGCGCCAAAACTATTTAGAATTTTAGGAATGGAGTGGTGTTACCGGATCTATACTGAACCAAGGCGATTATGGGAAAGATATATTTATGGAATTCCGATTTTTATTAAATCAATTATTACACTGAAGGTAAAAACCAAATTATCGGTCAATAAAAATAATTTCTCATAAATCTGTTTTAGACAGCATAATTCTAAATCTTTTTATTGAATGGGAGAACCAATGAAGATTACAAGCATATTCCTTATTTTCTATACTTTTATCATTACTTCTCAAAATTATTCTCAAGTTAATATCAGGAAAATAGTACAATCAAATTCCACTATAAAAATTACATTTTCGCTTTCCGATAAATATCAAATTAAGGATTCTGCAAATATTAAATCAATCAATTTCCCGAATGCTATAAATGAAAGCAAGCCGGGTTCTCCTGCATTACCTTCCAAGATTGTTTATGTTTCTATTCCCCCAAACAGTGCGGTTAACCTGAGTCTGACGGATCAGAGGTATAATACTTTCTCAAACATTTATGTGGGAGTTAACCCATCTGTATTACAGTCTAATGATTCTGCTTTAACTTTTCAAAGTGAAACTCTTAGGAAAGAATACTTTATTACTGACCAATATCCTTCAACAGAATGCAGAGTCTTGGGATATACCTGGTTGGGGAATTATTATTGTGCAATTATACAAATAAATAATGCACATTATAATTGGAAGCTGAAACAAGTCAAACTTCTGCTAGATGCAAATTTAAATATTAATTATAGACCTGTTTTAGGATTTCCGATTAACACTTCAAGTGAATCGATTTATGAAAAATCACTTAAGAATATTATTGTGAACTATAATGAAGCAAAAAACTTTCGTTCTTTTAGAAAAAATTCTAATTATCCAGATACTTCCGGCAATTGGATAGATTTCACAAAACAGTATGTTAAATTAGCTATTCAGACGGACGGAATTTATCATATCAACTATCAAGATATACTAAGCTATGGACTGAATCCTGCAAGTATTGATCCTGCAACAATTAAAATATTCTGTAAAGGTCGTGAACTACCCTTATTTGTCCAATCAAGTCAACCGGGAAAATTTTCTAATGAAGACTATGTTGAGTTTTGGGCACAAAAAAATTATGGCTCGCCAAACTATCGACAAATAGTTGCTAACGGAAATGATTATTTGAATTATATGGATAGATATACAGATACAACATTTATTTGGTTTACCTGGAACGGACAAGACGGACATAGGATAAAAATAGACTCAACAGGTAATTCAATTGTTGCAGATTCGTTAACATCATATTTAAACTTTCAACATTTTGAAAATGATGTAAGACTTTGGTATTATGATTCAGTGGTACCGCGTGTACAATTACCTTATTGGCAGGAAAATAAAGTCTGGACCTGGAATGTTTTAGGCACAAATTCCTCGATTTCACTACCATTTCAAGCTACAAATATAGTCCCTAATTCTTTTCTTAAAACTTATGTTAGATTAATTAGTAATGCTGCAGATATTCAAACTAAAGCACATAAAGTTGGGGCAAGTGTAAATTCAAGCAATATAAAAGATTCTATTACTTTTGATTTTAGGCAGACTGCAAATTTATTTTCAACTTTTCCGTCGAATGTTCTAAATAACGGAAGTAACACTCTATATATAACCGACTTGCCTACAAGCGCTGCATTTCAGCAAATATTACTTGATTGGATCGACGTTGAATATTACAGGACAATTAGTGCTATTAACGATTCTTTGTATTTCAAATTCCCTGATTCATTATCTGCTAAATTAAGAAAAATTGTTATTACGAATATTACATCCTCTGATTCCGGATTAACATTATATAAAGTATTTCCCGATACTGTTAAATTTGAAAATTTTTCTTTATCCGGGACATTGACAAAAACTCTTACTTTTACTGATACAGTTTCAGGTGGAAATGCTTATATTCTTGTTTCTAATGCTCACTTAAAATCTCCTATTTATGAAGGGAAAAAGCAGTTCGTTAATTTAAGAGATAATCCACAAGGTGCAGATGATATCATAATCTCAAATAAAACTCTGGGAAAATCTGCTACTGATTATTACAATTTTATTAAAAGTAACTATAACCTCAGAATTAATTTAGCATTCGTTGATGATATTTATGATGAATTTTCATTTGGATATCCCGAACCGGAAGCAATTAAAAGTTTTCTGAATTACGCAAATGAAAATTGGGCAACTCCTGCTCCTTCTTACCTTACCTTAATAGGTGACGCTAATTATGATTATAAAAATTCTCAAACACCGGTACCTGCAATTAAGAAACAGGACTTAGTCCCTTCTTATGGCGACCCTGTAAGCGATGCCTGGTATTGTATTTGGGATTCTGCTCAAGCTGATATTCCCCAGATGTTTGTCGGAAGGATTCCGGCTGCAAATGATCAGCAAGTCTATTTTTATCTTAGTAAGCATAATGCTTATCTTTCAAAACCATATGATGAATGGAACAAAACCTTCCTTTTTTTAAGCGGAGGCGACCCAACTGCTTCCGGACAAATAGATCAATTAAAAAGTGAGAATGATTATATATTCAATTCAATGGTGAAACCAAAACCAATTGGGGGAGAGGGTTATCATTTTTATAAAACCATAAACCCTTCGACTAATTTTGGAACTTATACTCAAGCACAAATACAAAATGCAATTGACTTTGGCGGATTATTTATATCGTACATTGGACATAGCGGAACTCAAACCTGGGATAATGGTATTACAGATGTTAGCTCATTAAAAAATAATTATTCGAATCGATTCCCTTTAATTACTGATTTCGGATGTTCGACAGGAAAATTTGCTGAACCGGATGTAAGCTGCTTCGGTGAATTATTTATTTCCGGTTCTAATGACGGACAAGCTATTGCTTATTTAAGTAATTCCAGTTGGGGATATATATCGACTGCTATTACTTTTCCCGCTTTTTTTTATAATCAATTTTTAAAGGATTCTATAACAAATGTTGGAGAAGCGCATCTGCTGGCGAAGGTTCAAATGCTCCAACAGGACGGCTATAGCGATGTAAATCGGGTTTTTGATTACGATAATATTTTATTTGGTGATCCTATTATCAATTTAAAAATTCCGCCCAAGCCTAATCTCAAAATTTCCGCAGCAGATATTCAACTTTCAAATAACAATCCTTTTGATCAAGCTAGTTCTTTACCGGTTAATATTTACTATCATAATTTGGGTATGATACCAAATGACTCAATTACCATTACTATAAAGGATTCATATAATGGAAATATTACTTATGAACAATATATCAGAAGACCTATCCCGCTTATTTTGGATTCATTGACAGTAATTATACCTATAAAAAATATGATTGGAGAGCATACACTCAATGTTATTTTAGATAGCGCTAATGCTATAGGTGAAATTTATAAAAATGATAATCAAGCTTCTGTAAATTTTAATGTTAACTCGACAACATTTCGAAGCTTATTAAATAATCAATTCTATAACTCATTTGACGGCACTATATCATTCTTAAATCCCACAAACAGCTCCGATACTGTAAATTCATCTTTCGTTTTGCAGATTGATACAACAAGTAAATTTTTATCACCAATACTATTTAATCAAAAGCTGGGTCTATTTTCAACTTCAATGAATATACCCAATTTGATACCAATGAAAAAATATTGGTGGCGTGTAAAATTACTAAACTCGTCAGATTGGTCGGCTCCAAATTCATTTACGAATATTAATTCCGGATATCAATGGTTTATAAATAATCCTGTTGATAGTCTATTTGATATAAGTTATATGAATACTATTTACAATTCTGCTGATAGCGCATGGGAACTATCTACTAAAAAAGATGAATTAAAAATATCTTCTGCCGGTTCAAGCGATGGGGAATTTGCTTCTCTGCAATATAACTTTCATGAAGAACTTCCAAGTACATATTTCTGGGGAATTTCGACAGCAATTATTGATTCTGTTTCTTTAAAACCATTTAATTTCAAAACTTTTGTCTATCCTAATCCTCCTTCTGGAGATTCATTATTAAGCTATTTAAAAAGTCTTCCTCAAGGAACAGTTTTAGCAATGGCTATTTGTGCAGATGGAGCTCAATCTGTTATAGGTTATTTAGGAGGAACTCCTGTGAGAAATGAAATAAAAAAATGGGGGAGTATTTATATTGACAGTGTTAGATATCGTGAGTCATGGTGTATTATCGGTAGAAAAGGTGCTTTACCCGGCTCTGTTCCTGAGGCTTACAGGAAGCAATTTGCCGGCGCAGCAATAATAGATACCTCGGTTATCGTAAAAAATGATTCAGGCATAGTGGCATTTCCGGTTATTGATAATTCATCGGAGTGGGATAGTCTCCATATTAATGCAAATGTTCCTTCCGGATCATCTTTGAAACTTACTGCATTGGGAATTAAATTAAATAACGCTATTGACACTTTAGGTATGGTAAATCTTACTAATGAAATAGCTCCGTTAAATTTTATAAATGCTAAAGTTTATCCTCAATTGCAATTTGTTGCTAGTTTTAATGCAAACAAATTAAAGATCTCACCAAAAATTTATTCTGCTGCAGTTAAACTAAAATCTCTTCCGGAGCTTGGAACTAATTATCAAATTGTATCAATTTCAAATGACTCGGTTCTTGTAGGCACAAAGGAAAATTTGCAATTTTATGTTTATAATGTCGGAAGTGCACCGGCAGATAGTTTTTATGTAAGTGTTGGAATTGTTTTCCCGGATAATTCAAAAGAAATTATTGATAGTCTTTATGTGGATAGCTTGAATCCGGGAAGTAGAAGATTATTTAATGTAAGTTATACTCCGACCAGCCCGGGCGAAAAGAATTTCTCAATCAATATTGATCCAAATAATAAAATACAAGAAGTTTATAAGGATAATAATATATTTAATAAATCATTTAGCGCTTATATAGATTCGTTAACATTATTTAGTTCTGCTAGTGTTTCTTTCTCTTTTGACGGGAATAATATTTTCAACGGTGATTACGTTTCTGCAAATTCTTTAATTGAATTTGACGTAAAATATGGTTTTAATTACCCTTATAGAGACTCGTCAAAAATTCATTTTATCTTTGATAATAATGAAATAAATCATTCACAAATGGATACAATAAAATATGATTCGCTGAATATGAAAGTTAAATATCTTATTCATAGCAAAATAAAGGACGGACAGCATACCCTTTCGATTTTAGGTTATAACTTGATCAATCAACCGCAAGATTTGCAAAGAATGTTTTATGTATCATCAGGATTAAAAATAATGAATATCTTTAATGTTCCCGATCCTTTTAAGTCATTTACTTATTTCACATTTAATTTAACTGAAATACCCGATAAAATGGAAATAAAGATTTATACAGTCGCCGGACGATTAATAAGGAAAATTAATATACCATCCGGGAGACTGAGAAATAATTTTAATAAAATATATTGGGATGGAAGAGACGAGAATGAAGATCTAATAGCAAACGGAGTATATATTTATAAAATTAGCGCACAATTTAACGGTAAAACATATTCAGAATTAAATAAATTAGCTATAGTCCGATAAGCATTTTATTATTCTAAATAAATAATTATCCATTTGTACTAATATTGATATCTCTCATAATATATCAATTATAGCTTAAATATTTAATAAATTATTTTAATTACATCCTAAATATTTATTATATTTAATTAAATTATTTATAATATTTAAGAAAGAATCTCGGATGAAAAAATTTATATTGCTCTTTTCTTTTATCATTTTCGCAGGTTTAGCGTATTCGCAGGAAACAATTTACCCAAACCCGGGAAATGGAGTATTTGACGGTGGGCTGGGTCTTAATTGGATTGACGGTGAGTTGTATTATTCGTTCCATCTAACTCCTGAAATATCTTTGGGAAATTGGGGAATGGGATTAGACCTGAACTTCGATATAAATAAAAATGGAAATATCCGCAAAGAAAATTTTAATGAGTTATCTGATTATCTTAGCATTATCCGTTACATAAGATACGGCGAAAAGCACGATCCTGTTTATATTAAATTAGGCGCTCTTGATTACTATACACTTGGGCACGGCAGTATTCTTTCCCAATATAATAATAGTCCAAGTATCGATTCCAGAAAGATTGGCTTAGTTGCAGATATGGATTTCGGTAATGCTGGTTTTGAATCGATATATAGTACTTTTGCAGAAGCTGGAGTCACCGCTATACGTGTTTACGTTAGACCTTTAAGATTTACTTCATTGTCTGATATACCAATTTTAGGGAACTTAGAAGTCGGCGCTTCTTATGCGGTAGATTTTAATAAATACTCAGGGATTATAATTTCTCCATCAACCCTAGCTGCAACTGATAAAGGCAGGATGCAAATTGCAGGTTTAGACTTAGGTCTACCAATTATTAGCACAAGTATGTTAAATCTTCAATTATATTCTGATTATACAAAAATTATTAATTACGGGAGCGGTATAGCTACCGGTATAAAATTGGATGTCAACGGATTAGGAATCCTAAATGCATCCGCAAAACTTGAAAGACGTTTTAACCAGTCTCAATATATTCCTTCTTATTTTAACTCTCTTTATGAAATTCAAAGATATCAGTTTGATACTGCTGCCGGAACATTTGTTAGCAAAGCAAACCTATTATCCGTAACTAATCAGGATAATGGTTATTTTGGTGAATTAGACTTACATTTCCTCGGTATGCTTGATATAATTGGAAGCTATCAGCGTCTCGATAAAACTCCTGATAGCGGTATACTTCATCTTGTTGCTAATGTTTCGCCGGAAGGTATGCCCATTGTAGTAAGAGGAGGATATGATAAGATTAACATAGGCGCAGAATCTCAAATTCTTAAAGTTGATAATAATTCCTTTATGTATTTCGAATTAGGGTATAAGCCCATCTCTTACCTACTTGTTTCAATGCTTTATAATTGGACTTTTACGCCGATTAGAGATAATAATAATGTTATCATAGACTATCGAACACAAAAAAGGATTGAACCAAGAGTTTCTTTTATATATCCTTTAAATAATTTATAAAATTAAAGTATTTTAGATAAGCTTTTATTGCTTATTAAATCAAATCTCAATGCTGCTTCTATTAACCGGAAGCAGCATATCCTTTAAAAACCTTCAAATTCAAAGCTCTTAACAATTTCTTAACATAACCGTAACCTTTTATTAACATACAGAATTAAAATTCTGCTTAATATTGCTGCATAAATTTTAACGAAAAATTCTAATAAATTATTTAATAACAAACAAAAGAAAGAACCATGAAAAACTTATCTATACTTTTCCTTGCTTTAATGATATTTGCCGGTATTGCAAATGCACAAAGTAAAGGTCCAACATTCAGCGGATTAATGTTCGGTGATTATTATTATGTGCTTCAAAATCATGATCAAACCCAGAAAGATTTAGCCGCTTTTGAATTCAGAAGAATTTATCTAACAACAGATTATGCAATCTCCGACGGAGTTTGGGCAAGATTTCGTTTAGAATCAGATCCTACTGCATCAAATCTGAGTAATGGAAAACTATCAACTATGGTTAAAGACGCATTCTTGGATATCAAAAATGTCGGTAATGGAGATTTGGTAATAGGTTTACAGGGAACCTGGAATATTAATATGGCTGAGGGAATTTTTGGATATAGACCACTTGAAAAAACAATTCAGGATTTACATGGTATTAGCGCTTCAAGAGATTTCGGTATTTCATTAACTCAAAAATTCTCCGATTCATTTTCATCGGGATTGCTGCTTGGCAACAATACCGGAAATGGCGATTCATTTCTTCCCGGAACTGCAACTAATGCATCACAGGCAAGGTATAAATCTGCCTATTTATTCTTACAGTTTCTTCCTGTATCAGGGTTGACTATATTAGTAGACGGTCAATATTCCGGTGCCCCGGCTTCAAAATACGCTAAAACGGGAGATTTAATAGTAAATTATGCTTCAAAAGAATTCGGGTTAGGTGTACAAGGATTTATCAATGCTGTAGATCATGGCGAATCAAATGGTTCAACATTGGTTAGAAACGGTATTAGTTTTAATGGATGGTTAGGTCTTTCAGATGATATCCGACTAGTTGGCAGATTTGACAGTTTCGACCCAAATACAACAGTTCGCGGATCAATTGCAAATAGTTCTCAGAATTTTATACTTGGCGGTCTAGATTGGGCATTTAGAAAAAACATTCATTTTATGCCTAATGTTGAATATACTCATTATGCTTATGCTAATGGAACCACAAGTACAAAAGATGACGTTTTGGGAAGAGCTACTTTCTTTTTCAGTTTCTAAGAATTTATTTAATATTATTTAACAAATTATTTATATTTACATAGGAGTTCAAAAATGAAATTAAAATATATTTTACTCGCATTTCTTACAGCGGGCATTTTATCTGTATCATCTTTTGCTCAGGTGAAGTTAACCGGAGCAGGGTCAACTTTTGATTACCCGATCTTTTCAAAATGGTTTGATACTTATAATAAAATGACAGGCGTTCAAATTAACTATGCTTCTATAGGCAGCGGCGGTGGAATTCAGCAAGTTACAGCATCTACTGTTGACTTTGGTGCATCCGATGCTCCTTTGACTGAAGAACAAATGAAAACATTTCAGCAAAAAAGAGGAACCGAAGTTATTCATATCCCGATTATTATGGGCGGAGTTGCAATTACATATAACTTACCTTCAGTCGGACAAGGAATAAAATTGGATGGTGAAACTCTTGCTGATATTTATCTAGGTGTAATTACCAAATGGAATGATCCTAGATTAGTAAAATTAAATCCAGGTAAAAATCTTCCTAACAAAGCCATTTTGGTAGCACATCGTTCGGAAGGAAGCGGAACAACGTTTATCTTTACAAGCTATTTGACAAAAGTAAGTTCTGCATGGGCAAAGAAAGTCGGAGTAAGTACTTCTGTTAACTGGCCGGTCGGTTTAGGCGCAAAAGGAACTGAAGGAGTTGCCGGAATAATTGCTCAAACTCAAGGAGCTATCGGGTATATTGAATTAGCTTATGCTGTTCAAAATAAATTACCTTATGCCGTTATGAAAAATAAGGATGGAAATTATATAAATGTTAATTTCAACACAGTTAGTGCTGCAGCAGCCGGTGCTGTAAAAAATATGCCGAAAGACCTTCGTGCTGTTATAACAAATGCAGACGGAAAAAATGCATACCCTATTAGCGGTTTTTCTTGGATTGTAGTACCAAAAGATATTAAAGATTATTCACATGCTCAGACTCTTGTTAAATTTTTAAGATGGGCAGTTACCAAAGGTCAGGGAGATGCAGAATCTCTTTATTATGCTCCGCTGCCTGCTCCAGTACAAAAATTAGATCTAGCAAAGATTAATTCTATTACAAGCAACGGTAAGAAAATTAACTAATTATTATTAAAATTACTGAGATTGTATGAGTGAAACTTCTGATTTAATAAAAGAATACCTTGGTAAAAACAATGGTAAAAATAAAAATCCTTCATTCGTAAAAAAGATTCTCGGTAACAGTAATATTGGAGATTTTATATT
>JAJYOQ010000554.1 GCA_021796135.1 Bacteroidota bacterium | reverse complement strand
ATCTCTTTCTAATATCATCCGATATTGCTTCAGTGTAAATGATTAGTTAATTTTAAATAAATATAAAGTTAAAAGGAGTATTTTTATGGAGTCAGTTGATATATTAGCTCAAAAAGCAATCGAGCTTCGACCTATAGAACGTATTCAACTGGTTGAAGCTATTTTATACAGTCTCGATAAACCTAATCCGGAAATTGAAAAGAGTTGGATTGCGGAAGCAGAGGCAAGATATGAGGCATACAAACGCGGAGAACTTGAAGCAACTGATTGGGATGAAATTAGAAAGAGATATATTCGTTGAAAGCTAGATTACTAACCCCTGCTAATATTGAATTAGATGAAGCAATTAAATACTATGATCATCAATTGCCGGGATTGGGGTTCCGTTTTTTTCAGGAAATTTCATCAGCTATTGAACGAATAAAGTTCACTCCTGAAGCGTGGTCAAAAATAAATGGACACACCAGACGGTGCATGATAAAAGGTTTCCCCTATGCTCTTTTCTTTATAAAGGGAAAAGAAGAAATACTTATTACGGCAGTAGCACATCTCCATAGAAATCCAGAACACTACAAGGATAGAATTAAATAAATTCTTAACTTAAATGAGATTGCCCATATTGCGGTGATATTGCGTGGGAGTAACACCAAATTGTTTTTTAAAGCATTCGGCGAAGTATGATGGATTATTAAAACCTACCTCAAGCGCAATCTCAGAAATATTCCCGAATATACTCTCTATTAGCTTTGCGGCTTTATGCATTCTTGTACTTTTGATTAATTCAATCGGCGGCTCACCGATAAGCGCTTCAATTTTTCTAAGTAGCAATGATCTGCTTACTGCCATATTCTCTGCAAGTTTTTCTACGCTGAATGAAGAATCGGAAATATGCTCATTTATATTTGTTATGGTTCTCTGTAAAAATCTATAGTCAACAGGTGTAATATTTACTTCATCAATCTCAAATAATCCATTCTTCCTGAAATGTTCATGGATTCTTTCTCTTTGATCAATTAGATTTTTTATCCTTGCTTTTAATTCTTCGGTATCGAAAGGTTTAATAATATAGTCATCCGCACCGGTCTCAAAGCCTGTAATCTTATCGTCGGTTGTAGCCTTAGCGGTTAAAAGAATAATTGGAATATGGCTTGTTCTTTCGTCAGATTTAAGTTTATTACATAGCCTAAAACCATCCATCTTTGGCATCATTACATCGCTTATAATCAAATCTGGTATCTGCTCAATAGATTTATTCCAGCCTTCTAAACCGTCTGCTGCTTCAAAAATTTTGTAATCTGCCTTCAAATTATTTTTTATATAATTTCTAACGTCGAAGTTGTCTTCTATGATTAAAAGAAGCGGTTTAGCGCCTTTACCATTAATTAAGTATTTAGAAAAATCAGTATTAGTTTTTTCTTGTATAAACATCTCATCCGGAATTAAATGACTATCTCCTAAACTTGCGGATGTTTCTAAAATTTCTTCAGGTTTCAAATGTTTTTTCCCTAAAGGAAGGCTTATCGTAAAAGTTGTACCCTTACCTTCCTTACTTTTTACCTCAATCTTACCTTTGTGCAATTCTACTAATTCCTTTGTCAAAGAAAGCCCTATCCCGGTACCTTCTGTCTCTTTTGTATGGCTGCCGTCGACCTGGTAGAAGCGATCAAATATCTTCGGAATCATTTCTTCCGGAATTCCAATTCCTGTATCACTAATAGTTACATCAATATATTCTTCGCCTTTTGTTATGGCAACTTCAATACTGCAGTCATCAGGAGTAAACTTGAAAGCATTTGAAAGAATATTAGTGATTATTTTTTCAATTTTATCTTTATCAAATAATAAGATAATTTCATCTTCGAGTGAATTGAATTTCAAATTTATCTTTTTTCGTTCTGCATAGGAACAGAATGATTGAAGCTGTGCTTTTATTATTGGCACAATGTCTTGCGAGCAAGCTTGGAGTTTCATGCTGCCTGATTCCAGTTTAGATATATCAAGCAGTTGGTTTACCAGTACTAAAAGCCTCTTAGCATTTCTTTGAACAATTTTTAATTCGTCTATAACTTTTTCATCTTCAGTCCTTTCTATAATCTGTTTCACCGGCCCAAGTATTAGCGTAAGCGGTGTTCTAAATTCATGAGAGATGTTTGTAAAAAAACGGCTTTGTATCTCCCGCGCCTCTTGAAGCAAATCAATTGTTTCGGATAATTGGTCATTTGCTTTCTTTAGTTCAGCAGTTCTTTCTTCTACCTTTATTTCGAGGTTATTCTTATAATCCTCTAATTTTTCATATTCCTTTAATAATTCCTCATTTGAATCAGTTAATTCCCAAAACGCCTTATTAATACTAAACAGCCAACGGAAACCTCTTCTTATTCTAAAAAAAATGTTTTCTTTTTTCCATGTCATTTCATATATGGCACCATTAGGAATTAATTGTAAGTCTACTTTGCAGTCTTTAAGCCCTGAAAGTATACCCAGTTCTTTGATAACACCTTTATTCCCATACGCAAATTCAGGCATGTGCTCATATTCTTCTCCAACTAGCAGCGTAAAAATAATTTTTTTGGCACCAATGAATTCTATTTGCATCAACTTAAGGCCTAAGACATGAGATGTAATTCTTTGAAGTATTTTATCGGCAAACAGCTTGGAAATTTTCCTTGAGCTGAAAAGAAAAAATCCTACTAAACCTATAACCATCAAACCCCTTCTTACAAAATCAGCACCTATGCCCTCAAAGTCCTCTAATGTGAAATGAGACCTCATATTAGAAATTATTTTACAGTAAACCCACCATTCTACTCGTTCCCGTTTATTTAAGAAATATGACTCATCGTAAGGAGTACCGATTAAGAAATCTTTAAACGCTAATCCTTTTTCTTTAATCGCATTAATCACTGGGATAAAAAGAGTATTTGAAACTTCTTTTTTAATTAAACTGTCTCTCTTTACTTCAAACTTTATTTTATTATTTGTCATTCAATCCCTCTTTAAGATAAATAATACATTGACGGGCTTTTGTAAGATCTTATAAAGTAAAACTATTTCATCCATTATTCTAATCTCCCAAAAGATTAAAAATTATATCGGAAAAATTCTACTTCGCCGAGCTTATAAAGATTCTATAATGAGAAGTTTTTTAT
>JAJYOQ010000069.1 GCA_021796135.1 Bacteroidota bacterium | reverse complement strand
TTGCATAATGAGAAACCTCCGAGGTTTTCCTAAACCTCGGAGGTTTTGCAATTCACTTCCATTATATTTGAAATTGTCTGCATAACATGAGTTATTAAATATTTTTTGTCAATTGCCCCGCCATTTAGAGGCAATAAAAAGACACATTAATGTAGTCATATTTCAAAACCATAATTAGAATATTTATTCATCTCTTCTGAATTTTCACACAGCCTCTGAATGCCGGGGCAATACAAAAACACTATATTTTAGAAACAACTTCATAATAATAATTGGAATAATTATTTATTACATTTGAATTTTCACACGGCCTCTTGAAGTCGTGGGCTACTTGATCGAAACACTATAAATCAGACGTTTTAACAGCTTATCATCAACGGCGGTCTAATTGAGAACTTTTAATTACCTAAAAAAAAGGCTAACAATCATGTCAATTGCTTTTATGCCGATAAACGGAATAATCAGTCCTCCCATGCCGTAGATCCATAGATTCCGGATTAAAATACCCGTAGCACCGATCGGTCTGTATTTCACTCCTCTTAACGCAATAGGAATTAGCGCAAGGATAATCAGCGCATTAAAAATCACTGCAGATAAAATAGCAGATTCAGGATTTGTTAATTTCATAATGTTTAAAGCATTTAAGCCCGGGATAGTAACCATGAACAAAGCGGGCACTATTGCGAAATATTTTGCCACATCATTAACAATAGAAAAGGTAGTGACGTTGCCGCGAGTAATTAATAGCTGCTTTCCGATTTCAATTACTTCAAGGAGCTTTGTCGGATCATTATCAAGGTCAACCATATTAGCGGCTTCTTTAGCAGCCTGCGTACCGGAATTCATAGCAACGCCCACATCAGCCTGAGCCAATGCAGGAGCATCGTTTGTACCGTCGCCCATCATAGCGACAAGCTTCCCCTCTTTCTGTTCTCTAATTATATAGTTCATTTTATCTACAGGTTTCGCTTCGGCAATGAAATCATCGACACCAGCCTGCATAGCGATAAACTTTGCAGTTACCGGGTTATCGCCGGTAACCATAACCGTTTTCACCCCCATTTTATGCAGTCTTTTGAATCTTTCTTGAATGCCGGGTTTAATAATATCCTCAAGCTGAACGACACCGATAGCTTTTTTATTTATACCAACTGCCAGAGGAGTACCGCCGCTGCCAGCGATTTCAAGCACTCTTGAATTTATCTCATCCACAACGCCGTCGCCGTTGCTTGTCCATTTCCGAATTGAGTCCCAGGCACCTTTTCTTATTTCAGTACCGTCGTGCAGGTTAACACCACTCATTCTAGTTTCAGCGGAAAAGTTTATAAACTCTGCATTATCAACATTCACCGGGAAAATTGAAGGGAGAATTTTTTCTGCAAGCTCAATTATTGATTTTCCTTCCGGAGTATGGTCTGCAAGAGAACTTAAAACCGTGCCCCTAATAAATTCCTCATTACTATAACCGTTGACCGGGAAAAAATTAGTAGCTTTACGATTTCCGATAGTAATAGTACCTGTTTTGTCAAGCAGAACAACATCAATATCACCTGCAGTTTCTACAGCTTTACCTGACTTAGCAATTACATTAGCTCTTAATGCTCTATCCATTCCTGCAATTCCGATAGCAGAAAGTAATCCTCCGATTGTAGTAGGAATTAGGCACACAAATAAGGAAATTAAGAAGGCAATACTAATTGAGGTTCCAGCATATTTCCCAAACGGTTCAAGGGTAACAACCACCAATAGGAAGACTAGAGTAAAGCCAGCAAGTAATATAGAAAGTGCAATTTCGTTTGGAGTCTTTTGACGATTTGCGCCTTCGACAAGAGCTATCATTTTATCCAAGAAAGTCTCGCCGGGGTCAGCAGACACTTCGACAGTAATTTTATCAGATAAAACTTTAGTGCCTCCTACAACTCCTGATTTATCAGTTCCAGCTTCTCTAATAACGGGAGCTGATTCGCCAGTTATAGCAGATTCGTCAATAGAAGCGAGTCCGTCAATAATCTCACCATCAGCGGGGATCAAATCACCTGCTTCGGCAATGTATTTGTCCCCTTTCCTTAAAGAGGAGGAACTAACAATTTCAATAGAACCGTCTTCCTGTAATTTCTTAGCCGGAGTTTCTTCGCGTGTTTTACGAAGAGATTCTGCCTGAGCTTTTCCTCTTTCTTCGGCAATCGCTTCGGCAAAGTTTGCAAATAAGATAGTAAGGAATAATAAGATAGTTATAGTCAGGTTATAGACAAAGCCAGTACCTCCATTAGTGGGTTTATTAACTCCTATAATTGTTACAGCGACCATGATTGCAGTACCAATCTCTACCGTAAACATAACCGGATTCTTAATCATGTATGAAGGATTAAGTTTTATAAAAGACTGTACGATAGCCTGCTTTACAAGCGAAGGTTCAAATAATTTGATATTACGTTTTCTTTTCATTTTGGTATAACCTATAAAATTGAAAAATGTTCTGCGATAGGGCCAACAGCCAAAGCCGGGAAAAATGACAAAGCTGAGATAACAATAATCACAGCCAGGAGTACTATTCCGAAAGCATAACTATCTAGTCTTAATGTTCCTTCAGATTCAGGTATATATTTTTTTTCAGCCAAGGAACCTGCAATAGCGACCGGACCGATGATAGGAAGGAACCTTCCAATCAACATTATTACGCCGTCCATTATATTCCAGAAAGGTACGTTCGCATTTAGACCGGTAAATTCAGACCCATTGTTTGCAGAAGCAGAGGTAAACTCATAAAGCATTTCAGAAAAGCCATGATAAGAAGGATTAGTCAGCCATCCTATATTAGGGTTATGGCTTGCTATATATGCTGAAATGGCAGTTGACACCAGAATCAGGAACGGATGAAGCAGGATTATTAAAGCAGCAATTTTTACTTCCTTTGCCTCAATTTTCTTTCCAAGAAATTCAGGGGTTCTTCCGACCATAAGACCGGCAATGAAAACAGCGATGATTAAAAACATAAAAAAGTTAATAAAGCCTACGCCCACACCACCGAAGATAGAATTTATCATCATATTCATAATATAAATTCCGCCGGCAAGAGGTGTTTGACTATCGTGATTTGAATTTGATGAACCATTTGAGGTTACGGTAGTTGAAGAAGCCCAAAAAGCCGAGGCAGCTGGACCAAATCGCACTTCCTTCCCTTCCATACTACCTGTAGTTTGCTCAATTCCCATTTTCTTTATTAAAGGATTTCCATCAACTTCAAACTTTACCGCAAGCGCTGTAAAAGAAAGGTAGACTATTGCCATCACGGCAAATATCATTATCCCAAGTCGCTTTTTGTTCAAGTAAAATCCAAAAGCAAAAACCAAAGCCATTGGGATTGTTAATATTCCCCAGCACTCAACAATGTTTGTAATATAATTTGGGTTTTCAAAGGGATGAGCTGAATTAGGTCCAAAAAATCCACCACCGTTTGTTCCAATTTGTTTGATAGCGACTACCGGTGCTGCCGGACCAAGTGCAACCGTGACTGTATCACCTTGCACTGTCTTAATTGTTTGAGGACCTTTAAACGTATCCGGGGTTCCGTTGAGTAATAAAATTACCGCAACTACAATAGCCAAAGGAAGAAGTATTCGTGTATTACTTTTTAGCCAAAGAGAATAAAAATTTCCCAAGCCTTTGGCTTTTCTTTGAGAAAGTCCTTTAAATACTAATGCAAGTGCGGCGATACCAGTTGCAGCGCTAACAAATTGCATATAACCGACAACGAGAAGCTGCGAGAAATAAGATAGCCCAGTTTCACCGGAATAATGTTGTATATTAGTATTAGATATGAAACTAACCGCAGTATTGAAAGCCAGTGATGGCTCCATAGAACCGATACCTGCAGGATTCCAAAAAGGGATCTTGTTCTGTATTAAAAAAATTACAAACGCCCAAATAAAGAAGAATACGTTTAACTTTAGCAACGCTTTCATATTTTCTTTCCAGTCCATTTCTTTAGCTGGATCGATGCCTGATATTTTAAATATGAAATTTTCAAAAGGGTAAAGAAAATCAGTCCATACTTTTTCACCTTTAAGTACTTTGCTAATGTACTTTCCAAGCGGATAGGAAAGCACGATCATTAAAACAAGGGTGACTAAAACGCCTAATATTTCACTATTCATTTTGTTATCCTAAAATTTTTCAGGTTTAATCAACACATAAAGCAGGTAGCCGAACACCACAATACTTACAATTAATAATATTATCATTTTATTCTCCTTAGCCGAGCTTATCAAAGAAATTAATCGACTTGAAACAAATGAAAAACAGAACCGCACCTAGTAATGATAAATAAAGTACCATCATATTTATTTTCCTTTTTTGAATACTATGAAGTCAATTCAAATGCCAGTAATTCATCTTACTTCAGGCAATAAGTAAGAGTCTATAATTGAAGGTGTTAATTAATAATTGACTTCAAGCAGATTATTATTGCGAGAAATTGATATGCTAAAATGGAAAGGCTATTTCCAAAACGGTATGGTTTTAAATTTCATCCTTTTTGAATCTCTATTAAACAAAAGGATAATACTTAAAATTCTTAATATTTTTTTTGCACAGCGCTTGGCATTAGTATTGAGCGTTAATTACAGTATTTCTAATCCAGTTGTATTGGGCATTATATGTTTTGGTAAGAGAAAATATTAAATAAACAAAGTGATATTGAGAGGATATCTTTCCAATATTCAATATTGAAATGGTTAGAAGATTACTCACAAAGAAAAGTATATAATTTATTCAGCTATAATAAAGAAATTGGTTCGTTGAGGTGGGAAAATAGACATGATTCATTTGCATACGGAGATATATGCGGAAATAAATATTTTTTAGAAAAGAAGGGTTTATTAAGACCGCATATTTTAATAAGAGAGGCAAAGAAGCCTGAATTAATTTCCGAATTATATTATAATAATAAAACACATACCGGTGAATTGGAATTAATAGGCGGTCAAACGGTTAAATGGAGGCGTAAGAATTCATGGAAAAACGAATGGGAATTCCTGGACACAGTATCGGAAGATAAGAATAAGAAGGTTATAGCTTCATTTACTTCAATTACGTCTTTTGTAAAATCCGGCTGTATAGTAAAAATTCATGATTTGGAATTAAATAATGAAATTCTTTCTAAGATGATTTTACTTGGAATGTATTTTATTGTTACGGCAGTTGATGATATATGAGAAGTATTTCTTTGAATTAACTTTTTTTATTCAATGCCGTAGGATTGAAGCTTACGATATAAAGTAGTCAAACCAATACCAAGCATTTCGGCAGCTTTTGTTTTATTTCCGTCTACAAGTCTAAGAGTTTTAATTATATGATCTTTTTCAAGGTTATCAAGGCGATAATTTTCTTTTGACGAAGATGTAGATACTTCCGGTTTATTGAGGAGAAGTTCAGCGGGCAGCACATCCTCTTTAAGGACATCACCTGAGGTTAAAATAACTGCTCTTTCAACAAGGTTCCTTAACTCACGAATATTGCCGGGAAAATTATAGCCTTCAAGTTTTTGAATAAACCCCGGTTCAATTTCTTTAATATTTCTATTTAATTTCTCACGGTAAAATTTAGTAAACTCATTAATCAGTACAGGGATATCCTCTTTGCGATCTCTTAATGAAGGAAGGGTAATTTTCATTACGCTTATTCTATAGTATAGGTCGGGTCGAAAGTTACCGTTTTCAATTTCTTCTTCAAGATTGCGGTTCGATGCAGAAATTATTCTTACATCGACGTGAGTGGTTTTAGTATCGCCAGCTTTAATAAAGCTATTTGTTTCAAGCACCCTAAGTAATTTTGCCTGCAGGGATATTTCTATTTCGCCTATTTCATCAAGAAATATTGTACCATAATTCGCTTCTTCGAATAAACCTTTTTTATTTTTATTAGCACCGGTAAAAGCACCTGCTTTATATCCGAATAATTCAGATTCCAGAAGCTCTTTAGTAAATGAGCTGCAGTTAATAGCTACAAAGGGTTTAGATTTTCTGTTGCTTGAGTAGTGTATTGATTGCGCAAACATTTCTTTTCCGGTGCCGGTTTCGCCCTGGATTAAAACAGCAGCATCAGTTGCCGCAACTTTCTTTGCAATATCGATCGCCTCTTTAAGAAGGATAGAATCGCCGGTAATATTCTCAAAGTTAAATTTCTCTTCAACTTTCTTTTCAAGCTGTTCTATTCTTTGCTGCATCTGAGCTTTTTCCATTGCTCTTTCAACGATCGGGACAATTTTATTATCCTCATCTCCTTTTGTTATATAATCGAAAGCGCCTTCTTTAATTGCTCTGACACCGTCATGGATAGTTCCATAAGCAGTTAGCACAATAATTTCTGTAAATGGATTGAGAGCTTTTATTCTGGGGATTAAATCTATTCCTGATGCATCAGGAAGCTTAACATCGGTTATTACAACTTGCAGATCTTCTTTGTTCAAGATTTCCTGTGCAGACCTCGCATCACCTGCTTCGAGAATTCTATGACCTTCGAGGGCAAGAAGCTTAGTAAGTAACTTGCGAAGATCTTCTTCGTCATCTATTATAAGAATAGTACCTTTATTCATCGTCATGATTATAAGAAATAGGTTTCACAATCTTTATGCTCATTTAGCGTAAAGAATATTAAATATAATTTCACTTTACACAAAATACTTAATGTTTAAACTATCCTAAACCGGCTTCTTCCTTATAAAAGATAGCCATGCAAACTACATAATCCCTTGAATGGCTCATAGATATTTTCAAATTTCTTCCGTTAGATAAGAATGCTTCTAAATCGCCTTTTAATTTTGCTACCGGCATCCCGTTTGGTTCATTATAAATTTCAATATCATGCCAACCGATCTCTTTATTCCAACCTGTAGATAATGCCTTATAAACCGCCTCTTTAGCGGCAAATCTTGCTGCGAGATGCTGATATTTGCTTGCTTTATTTAGGCAGTATTCCAACTCAGATTCAGTATAAATCTTAGATAAGAAATGATCTCCGTATTTTTCAACGCTATCTTTTACCCTATCTATTTCAATAATATCAACGCCTATTCCGAATACCATAATAGCCTTATATAATTTTAAATAGGAAACTTAATAACCTTTAGCCAGACCATGTCCGCGCGGATCTGAAGCGCCGAAGATATTGCCTTCTTTTTGATTAATCAAAATTCCCTCAGCAAGTCCGATATAACGAGGGGAGGCAAATTTATATCCCATATTAACTAGGTTCATCTTTACCTTTTCAGGAATACCAGATGGTTCAGAATATATTTCATCAGGCAGCCATTGGTCATGAATCCTCGGCATTTCGATTGCCTTTGCTATATTCATTTTAAAATTATTTAACAGGAAGCCGGCACCGGCAACGACAATTTTTGATCCATAACCTGAGTTAATAGTTGTTTCAGAATCGCCAAGGTATTTGGTTCTATCGGCAAATGCATATTTCATAGTTTCAACCAAATCGTGGATATATTTACTGCTTCCCCAATCTTCCTCGCAGTATTTTTCCCATCCTTTAGATGAATTACCATAAAGCCGCCGCCGCCAAGGTTACCAGCATAAGGATAAGTAACAGCCAGGGCAAATCCTACGGTTACTGCTGCATCAACTGCATTGCCGCCTTTTTTAAGAATTTCTAACCCGACTTTTGTTGCTATTCCGTTTGCCGAAACGACCATTCCGTTTTTTGCTTCGACAGGTTGATGTGATTGGGCATGAAGCGTTCCAACTGAAAATGAAATTATAAGAAGAAATATTATAGCAGATTTTTTAGAATAAATTAATTTTTGCGTCAACTTTAAATCCTTTATCCTTAAGCTGCTTTAAGATAATCTTAGTCAATTCATTTACTTGCTGCAGTGACTCGGTAAGATTTTGATAAACTTTTGGGTCGTATAAAACTTTTCCAACATTATTCTGCTTATTCTTAATTTCATCCGTCAAACCATTTATCTTGGTAACAAGAGAGTCTGTACTCTTTAAAACTTTTGCAGCTTCTTTAATAGTTTGGGACATATCGCTTTTATTGTCCGCAATAAATGTCTTTGCTTCATCAGTTAAGGCAACGCTGTTTGAAGTAATCTTTTTAATGCTTGAAAGATTCTCGTCAACTAAGATGTTTAGCTTTTTAGTTAGCTCACTGAGGTTTGCCAGCGAAGACTTTACATCATTATTTATTTGCTGATCTGTTAAATATTTATTTAGTGAAGTTAAAGTTACGTTTACATTTTTTACCGTTTTCAATAAGTCATCCTGAGCAGAGCCAACCATAGACATTACGGACGCGACATCTCCGTAAAAAACGCCGGTTTGCATTTGGTTATAATCTATTGGTTCGGGCGATGTACCGGGAAGAATATCAATTTTTTTACCACCCATTAAATCAGTCATCGAAATTGCAAACTTTGCATCTTTTCTAAGGTCAACATCGTTATCAAGGGTAAGGTTGACAATAACTTCATTATCTTTCATCGAGATATTTCCGACATGCCCTTTGAGAACGCCGTTTACAGTGACATTATCTCCGACCGCAAGCCCGGATACATTATTAAATTCCACGCTTATCGATTTTTCTTTGGTAGCAAAAGTAATATTTTTTGCCCAACCGAGAATCCAAATGAAAAGGATAATGCCGGCAATAAACATTACCCCGACTTTAATCTCTGTTTTTCTTTGGTCTTTCATTTATTCATGTTTCGTTTTAAAAGTTCTTTAATGTTGTTTAGTTCATCTTTAGTAATCACACTATCTTTCGTTAACATTACTTTTATGGAATCTGCGAATTCGCCGATAGACTTTCCGGAATCATTATCAACTTTTTTTATTCCCGAAACGTAATCCTTGATCAATATTCTTAATGAATCTTTCTCCGGCGATTCTTTAATTCTTCCCAGATTTTCGTCTAAACTTTTTGTAATCAAATACCGACCGGGTATTAATATTATTTCGTTAAATTTATACCTTACAAAATATGCAATAACTGCTGTGATAATAGTTAAAGCTATAATTAATTTTACAAAACAACCTTTCTTCATTTCTCAAATTCCGGTGGAAGCTTTTCAATATGAACTTTTTTAATTCTCTTATTAGACACTTCTTTTACCGTAAACTTATGATTTTTTAATATAAAAGAATAACCATCTTTTGGAATATGACCTGCCTGGTTAAGCACCATACCGCCAAGAGTCTCATAATCTTCATCTTCGGATGAAAAATCCTCATCAAGCAATTCGTTTAACTCGCTTACCGGAATTTTCCCAAGCACATTATATTGGTTTTCATTAACTTTTGTAAAAGACGATTCTTCCTTATCATATTCATCTCTTATTTCACCGACAATTTCTTCCAGAATATCTTCCATAGTGATTAAGCCTGCCGTACCGCCATACTCGTCAACAACTATAGCGATATGCATTTTCTTTTCCTGAAATTCGTACATCATATCGTTTATCATCTTTGCTTGAGGTATAAATAATACTTTACGGGCAATTTGCCTGATAGTAATCTGACGTCTTAGCTCTTCATTTTTAAGATAGGGCAAGATATCTTTAGCGTAAATAACGCCGACAATTTTATCCAGGTCATTTTCATAAAGAGGAATTCTGCTGTGCCCGGAAGAAGTAATTATCTCCAAAAGTTCATTAAAATTAGTATCAACATCTACCGAAATTATATCCACGCGCGGTGTCATTACCTCTTGAACAGTAACCGATTTTAAGCTTACAATGCTTTTAATTAATCCTTGCTCCTCCTCTTCAATGGTTCCTCTTTCCTGGCCAATATCAGCAAGCTCCGAAATTTCATCATGCAAAATAACCGCTTTTGCTTTATTAAATTTAAATCTTGAAATAGAAAGCTTTATAAACTCCGTAAAGATTTCAGCTACCGGATATAGGATAACGCTAATCCAATACATTGGGACGGCGACAATTTTTGCCAACGTCAGAGGTCTTTTTGACGCCCACACTTTCGGGACTAATTCACCAAAGAGAATAATTAATATTGTCAGTAAAATTATCTCAATTGTAAGTATAATATTCCTTGGGAAAAAAGTCAGCGACGCAATGTCTAAAGCTATTGAAACGGCAATTATTGAGGCTCCAACGTTTACTATCGTATTACAAATTAAAACCGTAACCAATAATCTTTTGGGATGTTCAAGAAGAGTATTTAGATACCGGTAGATAATTGGATTGGATGATAAGACCTTTTTAATTTTCTTCCGATCAAGAGAAAACAGAGCCACTTCAGATCCGGAGAAGAAGGCGGATAGAAAAAATAATAAGATTAAGATTGATAATTTGTAATACCAGTGGAAGAACAAATATTAATAAATCCTGTAATATTGAACAAATAAAAACAAAAGCCCATCCGCCTTACCCTCTTCAGTTAATTCTTAGAAGAGGGTAAGTAGGTTGAGCAAATTACTTAGAATGGAAGATCATTATTACTATCAACATTAACATCCGGTTCGTTAACGTTGCCGCCAGCTGATGACTCATCCGTATAAACTGATCCACTGCCTTCGCTACTGCCGCCTCCGCTTGCTTCAAGAGGAATTAGTTTGTCAGCCACTATATCAGTTGAATATCTTTTAATTCCTTCTTTATCCGTGTACTCTTTTTTTGTGAGTCTTCCTTCGATATAAAATTTTTTTCCTTTTTTCAGATTATCCTTAAAATAGTCAGAAAGATTAAACGCAACAATATTGTGCCAGGTAGTTTCATTTACCCAATTACCGTCTTTACCTTTGTATCCATAAGTAGTTGCCAACGAAAAATTAGAAACGGAGACATTATTATTTGTAAATCTTGTTTCGGCATCTTTGCCTAAATTTCCAATCAACATAATTTTATTTAATGAGAAAGCCATTTTTCCTCCGGATTTTTTTATTTATATAAACACATTTAATTTAATAATTCTCTCGAACAAAAACTATAAGGACAATAAATATTTAAAGCGAACATTAGCTAATTTAAACATTGGTTAGCTGTTTTTAATTGAGATGAGAATCATGGTCCTTTTTGCATAATGCCCCCGTAATTTTCTGTCTTGCATTGCATTTGTCAAATTTATCTGCAAGCACAGGATATGAATATTTTGTTTTGGAACGCAATAGGGCAACTGAATTCTTCAGCTTTTACAAATTGCATTTGAAATTTACTAACTTCAGTATCAAAATAGGAAAGACTATTATAATTGTCAACAATTCAGGTAAATCACGGTTACATTTCAACACATTTTATTATTATTTAGTCACCTTACGTAGAAAAAGCTCTATGGAATTATGAAATAATGGAATTATGGGAAATACCGCTCAATTCCATTACTTCTCCATTACACCACTACTCCAATTTCCCATTCCAATTATTTTAAACCTTGTGATGGGCTAGTGCATCTAAATCTTACATTTTAATAATATTTATTATAGAAATAAATTTTATCTAGAAAGAAATTAAATTATTTTAGAATTAAAAAATTACAGGCAAAGACAAGAATGACATTTGGACTGTTAAAAACCGTTAAAAAATATTTTCCTCTTATACTTACGGCAGTGTTAATTCTGTTTACCACTGCGCACGCTCAGTACTTTGGAAGAAACAAAGTAACATATGATAATTTTGATTTCAAAGTTTTGCACACAGAACACTTTAATATTTATTATTATCCGGAAGAAAAAGAAGGAGTTGATTTTGCTGCACGACTTGCAGAGCGTTGGTATAAACGCCACTCAGTTTTAATGGATGATACTTTGATGGGAAAACAAACTTTAATTTTATATGATGGTTTTCCGCAATTTTCCGAAACAAACGTTACTCAAGGTCAAATTGGTCAAGGTACCGGCGGATTTACCGAGCCAATAATGCGGCGTGTTGTTTTGCCTTTTGCAGGCCCACTTGATGAAACAAGCCATGTAATCGGTCACGAGCTTGTTCATGCCTTTCAATTTGATGTTACTAGCGGCAGACGCGGTGAAAATAAAGGAGGATTTCCAATTGCGGCTCAAATGCCACTATGGTTTATTGAAGGTATGGCTGAGTATTTTTCCCTCGGTCCCGATGATCCCAATACAGCAATGTGGATGAGAGATGCTACACTAAGAAAACTTCCGGATATTTCTGATCTTAACAATCCTAAATATTTTCCTTACCGCTATGGTCAATCATTACTTGCTTTTATGGGAGGAAAATGGGGCGATTATAAAATTATTAGATTGTTAAAAGTGGCAGCCCACCTTGGCAGCATGGATAAAGGTATCGACAGTGTTTATCATATAAAGCCTGACACATTATCAAAGGAATGGCATCAAGCACTGCATGCTGCTTATGATTCATTAGCAAAAGTTACTTCTAAACCGGATGTCTATGGAAAAGAATTAATCTCTGAGAAGCAAGGTGGAGGTGCAATGAATCTCTCCCCGGCACTTAGCCCGGACGGTTCAAAGTTGGTTTTATTTTCATCAAAGGACCTTTTTGCAATGGATCTTTATCTTGCCGATGCAAAAACAGGTAAAATTGAAAAAAATATTTTTAGAAGTGAACTTAATACACATCTGCAAAATCTTGAATTTATTAATTCCGCGGGTGCATGGAGCCCCGACAGCAAGCAGTTTGTTTTCGCCGGCACTGTAGAAAACCGTCCTATCCTTACTATAATTGATGTTAATGATGGGAAGGAAGTGCGCGAAATAAAATTCCCAAAACTTGCGGAGATATTTAACCCAGCTTGGTCTCCTGACGGACGCTATATTGCTTTTTCAGCTTTAGCAAACGGTTTATCAGATCTTTTTATTTATGATTTAAAAACCGATTCTCTTAAAAGATTAACGAACGATGCCTACGCCGACCTTCAACCTGCGTTTTCACCTGATGGAAAAACAATTGCTTTTGTTACGGACAGGTTTACAACTGACCTTTCCGATTTGAAAATCGGGAACTATCAACTTGCACTTTATAATATTGCATCGGGAAAAATTGAAAAAACGGGCAGTTTCAAAGACTCAAAGAATATTAATCCACAATGGTCGCCCGATGGAAAAGACATTTACTTTCTTTCGGATAGAAATGGAATAACTAATATTTACAAATTAAATTTGAGTTCCGGAATTATCAATCAAGTTACAAATCTATTTGGTGGAGTAAGTGGAATAACCGGACTAAGTCCTGCACTTTCAGTAGCTGCCAATAAAAATTATATTACATATAGCGTTTTTGATGATGGCAAGTATAATATTTATTCAATCGACTCCCTGAAGATAATGGACGGAGTCCAAGTAATTCCTAAATATGCATTTACAGATCCAGGAGAGCTTCCGCCGGTCAAAAGATTCGGAAATGTGCTTACAAATAATTTAGAAGACCCGAATTTTGGTTTGCCAACAGATACAACTTTTA